>DASQIW010000204.1:0-29978 GCA_035631375.1 Streptosporangiaceae bacterium | reverse complement strand
CAGGGCGACAATGCGGGCGAGGATCGACCAGGCGCTCGACCGCGTCGGCCTGCTCGCCGCGGCCGACAAGCGGTACAAGGCGTACTCGCTCGGCATGAAGCAGCGGCTCGGCATCGCCACCAGCCTGCTCCGGCCCAGACGGCTGGTAGTTCTGGACGAGCCGACCAATGGCCTGGACCCGCAGGGCACCCGCGAGGTCCGGTCGCTGATCCGGCAGATCGCCGCGGACGGCACCACCGTGTTCGTGTCGTCGCATCTGCTCGCCGAGGTTGAGCAGATCTGCACGCACGTCGGGGTCATGCGCACCGGAAAGCTGGTGTTCTCCGGGCCGCTGGGCGAACTGCACGGCCAGGCGCGTCGGCTGCTGGTCCGGACGAGCGAGCCGGACCTGGCGGCGCGGGTGCTCACCGGGCTCGGCCTCGCGGGCGTGTCGAGCAGCGGGCGCGAGGTGACCGCCGACCTCGGCGATCTGCTGCCCGAGGTGATCAACGAGAAGCTGGTGCGGGCGGGCGTGCCCGTCGCCGGGCTCGAGACGCCGCAGCGCAGCCTGGAGGACGAGTTCGTCGAGCTGACTGGTGAGGGCTTCGATGTCCGTTGAGACAAGCCGGGCCGCGGTGCGGCCCGTGCCGGAGCACCCGGACGGGCGGCCGCAGGAGCAACGAAACCCCGTTCCTGCCTGGTTTCGGTTTTTCTTCTCCGAACTGCGCCTGGTCTTCCTTCGCCCGCGCAACCTGGCGCTGCTCGGCGTGCTTGCGGTCGTTCCTGTCTTCTTCGGCGTCGTGCTGCGCCTGACGCTGCAGTCCGGTGGCGGTCCCGGCGGCGGCGGTAACGGCCCGCAGTTCCTCAACCAGCTGTCGGGGAACGGCGTATTCCTCGCGCTCGTGGTGCTCTTCCTCACCGAGACGCTGCTGCTACTGCCGCTCGCCATCGCGGTGGTCACCGGGGACGCGATCGCCGGCGAGGCGAGCCTCGGCACGCTGCGCGGGCTGCTGACCGTGCCGGCGGGCCGGACCCGGCTGCTGGCGGTCAAGTACGCGGCGGTCTGCGTGTTCAGCCTCGCGACCTGCCTGCTGGTCACCGCGCTCTCGCTGATCATGGGGCTGGTGCTGTTCCACACCGGGCCGGTGACGCTGCTGTCCGGCACAACCGTGCCGCTGGGCTCCGGCGTGCTCCGGGTGCTGGCGGTCGCCGCCTACACCGCGATCGCCATGATGTCGCTCGGCGCGATCGGGCTGGCCGCGTCCACGCTGACGACGCACCCGGTTGGTGCGATCGCGGCCCTGATGGTGCTAGTCGTGGCCAGCGAGATCTGCGATCAGCTGCCGTCACTGTCATCCATCCACTCCTACCTGCCGACGCACTGGTGGCTGTCCTGGGACGGGCTGTTCCGGGCACCGATGGATCTGTCGGGGGTCGGGACCGGCGTCGTCTCGTTCGCCATCTATGCCGCGATCTTCGGTGCGATCGCGTGGGCGAGACTGACCTCGGCCGACGTGGCCAGCTGAGGATGTGCGCAACTCGTCGGTGGCCGGCGATAGCGTGCAAGGGTGTCGACCGGTCAGCTGAACGCGCCGCGGGGGTCTGCCGAACAGCACCGGCCGGGGGGGACGGCTCCCCGGAACCCCCCGCTGAGTGACCTGCCTGGCGTTGACGTGCTGCTCACCGCCGCAGTAGCCGGAATCGGTGGCACCCAGCGTCCCGGCCAGGTCGCGATGGCAGAGGCCGTGCAGGATGCGATCCAGTCGCGGCGCCACCTGGCTGTGCAGGCCGGCACCGGGACCGGCAAGTCGCTGGCCTACCTCGTGCCCGCACTGCGGCACGCGCTCAGTGCCGACGGCGGCACGGTCGTGGTCTCGACCGCGACCATCGCGCTCCAGCGCCAGCTCATCGACCGTGATCTGCCCCGGCTGAGCGCGGCGCTGTCAGAATTGCTCGGCCGGGAGCCGGTGTACGCCATCCTCAAGGGCAGGCGGAACTATCTGTGCCTGCACAAGGTGCACGGCGCGGCCGTCGATGATCCGGCCGACTCGCTGTTCGACGCGCGCTCGGTGTCGGCGATCGGGCGGCAGGTGACCAGGCTGCACGAGTGGGCGACGACCACCGGAACTGGCGACCGGGACGAACTCGTGCCGGGCGTGGATGACAGGGCCTGGCGTCAGGTGTCGGTGAACGCGCGCGAGTGCATCGGCGCGCAGAAATGCCCGTTTGGATCCAGGTGCTTTGCCGAGCAGGCGCGAGCAGCGGCCGGTGAGGCGGATGTTGTCGTGACCAACCACGCCCTGCTCGCGATCGACGCCATGGAGGACTTCATCGTCCTGCCCGAGCACGATGTCGTGGTCATCGACGAGGCGCACGACCTGGTCGACCGGGTAACGAGCGTCGCATCCGGTGAGCTGTCGGCCGTCGCGGTGGAGACCGCCGCGCGGCGCTGCGGCCGGCTCGTGGACGAGGCGCTCGTCACCCGGCTGCAGCAGGCCGGGGATGGTCTTGGCAGGGCGCTCACGGGTGCCGAGCCCGGACGTCTCGACGCGCTGGCTGAGCCGGTTGAGGTCGCGCTCACCGCGGTCAGGGACGCCGCCGCCGCGTGCGCGGCAGACCTGCGCGCTGCGGCGGCGGACGGCGCGGACGACGCAGAGCGGCTGATGGTGGCCAGGATCGCGGGCGTCGCGCTGGACGAGGTCGCCGAAGACGCCGGGCGGATCGTTGCCGCGTTCGCCGAGCCGATCCCGGCCCGCGGCGAGGTGGTCTGGCTAGACCGGCCAGCCGATGAGGATTCGGCCAGGCCGGACACGCTCCGGGTGGCGCCGCTGCAGGTGGGCGGGCTGCTGGCCGAGCGGCTGTTCAAACCTCGCACGGTGATCCTGACGTCAGCGACACTCACGCTCGGCGGGTCGTTCGAGCCGCTCGCCGGTCAGTGGGGACTGCCGCAGCCGGCCGATCCTGGCAGCGATCGAGCGGAGGAGGCCTGGACCGGGCTGGACGTCGGCTCACCGTTCGATCACCGGCGCAGCGGCATCCTCTACGTCGCACGGCACCTGCCGCCGCCCGGCCGCGACGGCCTGCCCGACGCCTACCTGGCCGAGCTCCGCGAGCTGATCGAGGCCGCGGGCGGCCGGACTCTCGGCCTGTTCTCGTCGATGCGCGCGGCACGGCAGGCAGCCGACGCACTGCGCGGCGAGCTGGCTGTGCCGCTGATGTGCCAGGGCGATGACTCGACTGGCCTGCTGGTGAGCCGGTTCGCCGAGGACGAGGCGAGCTGCCTGTTCGGCACGCTGTCGCTCTGGCAGGGAGTCGATGTGCCGGGCCGGTCGCTACAGCTCGTCGTCATCGACCGGATCCCGTTTCCGCGTCCTGATGACCCGCTGGCATCCGCCAGGCAGCGAGCCGTGGCAGCGCGCGGCGGCAACGGCTTCATGACGGTTGCGGCCGCGCAGGCGGCGCTGTTGCTGGCGCAGGGGACCGGCCGGCTGCTGCGCACAGTGGACGACCGCGGCGTCATCGCGATCCTCGATCCGCGCATGGCTACCGCGCGCTACAGCGGCTTTCTCCGGGCGTCGCTGCCGCCGTACTGGACCACGTACGACCCGCAGATCGTCCGCAGCGCGCTACGGCGACTCGCCGGCGACTAGCCCGCGACCAGCTGGCGCCTAGCCGGTGCCCCACGGGCCACGCGCGTTGAGGTGGGCGAGTATGACGGTCTGGCCATCGACCGAGACGAATCGCAGCTGGGTCAGCGCGGTGAGATCCATGGGGATCTGGGTGCCCCACGATTCGTGGTCGCCGCCGAGGACCGCCGTGCCAGCTGGCCGGTGCTTGCCGTCGCGGGAAACCAGCTGGACGTCGAAGGTCTGCACGGGGGAGTGCTGCAGGTGCACGGTGACCCACACCCAGGACGGAGTTCCCTGGTAGCCGAAGACGGTGCCCACTACCGTTCCGGCAGCGCTGCGAAGCGGCGCAGTGGCGAAGAACGATCCGTGACCTTCGGCTAGCACGGACCGATAGCTCTCGGCTAGCTGGCGGTCGGCCGACGTGCCCTGGTAGACCGCCCCGGCTCCCACGGCAAGGGCCACCACCACCGAGGCGGCAACTGCCAGCCGGGGCAGCCACCGACGGTCTGCTGGGAAGCGCCCGCGGCGTGCCGGAGCAGGCGCCGGGGAGATGCGGGCCACGACCCGGGATGCGAACCCGGCTGGCGGCTCATGGGCCGGAGCCAGGAGCAGCAACTCATCCACCACCGTGGAGAGATCGGACAGCATCCGGCGGCAGTCAGGACACGTCGCCGCGTGCCGTAGCGCCGCATCGCGCTCCTGGCCGTCCGCGATCCCGATTGCGAGCTCAGGAGTGAGCTCGCTGACCTGCTCGCAGCTCATCTCACCATTCATCGCTCACCCCCAGTTCGGCGCGAAGCCTCATCAGCGCAGCCCGGATCCTGGTCTTCACCGTGCCGATCGGTGTCTTGTCCAGCTCGCTGACCTCGCGAGCGGTGTAGCCGTAGAAGACCGCCAGCACCAGCGGGCGCCGCTGCTCGGCCGGCAGGCGCATCAGTGCCTTGCGCATCGGCTCGGAAACCGGCGTCAGCTGCTCGTCCCGCTCGTGTGGCTCTGCCGGGTCCCGCAGCCCCTGCAGGACGTCCGGGTCCAAGGGGAGTGAGCGGTGCGATGGCAGCAGGTTGATCGAGGTGTTGCGGGCGATCATCAGCAGCCACGCGGCCACCGTGCCCTTGCGAGGATCGTAGGTGGCGGCGTGCCGCCACGCCCGGACGAATGCCTCCTGAGCGGCTTCCTCGGCCGCCTGCCGATCCTGCAAGACCGACAGAGCCATCCCGTACACGCGGCGCTGGAAGCGATCCACGAACGCGGCCGCGGCGTCGGGGTCTCCCGAGCTCAGGCCCGAGAGCATGGCTTCGTCCGACAGCGTGCAGTTCGTGAGTCCGTCCGGCATCTCTGGCTGTACTACCGGCCCGCTGCTCTGCATGGATTGCCGTTCCGGAAATTTCTGCGAGCAATCCGCCGGCGAAATCCCACACCGTTGTTCGGCCTGTAGTACCCGTCGGGGCCGAATCCAGCGATATGCAGGAGGAACAACATGACGGCACAGTCTCGATCGAAACTGGCCACATCAGGTCCGGTCTCGGCGAGAGGCCCGAGGCTGGCGGACCCGGAGCGGAACCTCGCGCGGGCCGTGTCCGTGATCGCCATGGCGAGCATCGCGGCGGGTGTGATCAATGCCGGCGCCGCATCGACTATCGGGCGTTCGAGCAACGAGAACCTCGCGTTTTTCGTCGTCGTCGCGGCAGCGCAGCTGTGCTGGGGCGTGGCGGCCCTGGTCTCTGCTCCTCGCTGGTGGCTGGCGCTGGGCGCACTGGGCAACCTGATCGTGGTCGCTGCCTGGGTGGTGTCCAGGACAGCTGGACTTCCCTTTGGGGTCTATAACGGCATCCGGCTGCCCGTCCGGTTCCCGGACACCCTGGCCACGGTCCTGGAGGTCGTGGTCGTCATCGGCGCGGCAGGGCTTGCTGCCCGCGGGCTGGGTCCGGCGAGGTCCGCTGTTAAAGCCCTCGGCGTGACCATCGGTGCCGCGGTTGTTGCCTGTGCACTGGCCATCGGCGGCGTGGTCGCTCAGGCGGGCACGACTGGTTCGTCGTCGACCGGCCACGGGCCGGGGGTGACTCACCCGTCTGCACCTGCCGGTGGCGGTGGTGGTGGGTCCACGGGTGGGGGCGGCGGCTACGGCTACTGATCCGTTGACGAGCCAGCAGATATCCGGCGCCTGCCCCGGCTGGCGTGGTGATCTCGCCGTCTACCTGGTGGGTGCCCTGGACCCGCAGGCCGCCATCGCGGTACGCATGCACCTGGGCAGTTGTGCGGCTTGCGCTGCCGAGTATGAAGAGCTGGCCCCGGTTGTGCCGCTGATCTACCTGCTCAGCGTGCCGGCTGGCGTCGTCACATACCTGGCCGGGCCTGAACGAACGTCCACCGGTAGCCCGCGAGGTCGGTCGCCTCGTAGCTGCGGTAGCCGTACTGGCGGATGTCCGACACGATGGTCGCCCCGTGCTGCCGGGCGTTGGCCAGATGGGTGTCGAGGTCGTCGACGTACACCCACGGCACATGGGTAACCGCCGTGTCCTGCTCGCGGTCCGTCTCAAGGCGGAACAGCATGAGCGAGCAGTTGCCCACCTTGAATTCGATCCACTGGTGCTTGTCGTCGTCGCCGGTGAAGTCGTCGGGTGAACCGAGGCCGAAAGCCCCGGCCAGCCACCGCGCTGCGGAGACGGGCCTGGGGTAGTACACGGCGACACCGAGGCGGCCCGTCTCGATGGGCCGCCTCGGGGCGGTATCGCGACGTGCGCACCACGGGCCGAGCCACCGCGGCACGACGCGCACCCAGGCGGTACCGCCCCGGTCTGCGCCGCCTGAGGGGATTGTCGCGGTCACGCTGACTCTGGTTCCGCTGCTGACTGCCTCGAACCTGACCTCGATGGCGACGTCGTCGACGGAGCTGTCCCAGGCCAGCATCTCGCCTGGCTGCC
This sequence comes from Streptosporangiaceae bacterium, assembly GCA_035631375.1. Classification (GTDB taxonomy): domain Bacteria; phylum Actinomycetota; class Actinomycetes; order Streptosporangiales; family Streptosporangiaceae; genus JAJYUU01. The sequence goes on along the minus strand of DASQIW010000204.1, from coordinate 23,449 downwards.
AGCGGCTGATCCGGCCAAGCTCGAGTGCATCGGTGCCGTCCTCGCTGTACAACTCGAGGAGCCTGCCTCCCCTCCCGGGCTCGCAGCGCATGCCGATGGCCCTGGCGCCGTTCCAGAAATTGATAGGCCCGCGAACCCACCACAAGTCGATCTCATCGGTGAACACCGTGAAGGCGGTCATCGGGTCGACGCCGACGGTCACCTCGGCCGTGACCGTCCGGGGCTGATCGGGTGGTGTGCTCATGGCCTGCTTCCCCACTTGTCCGCAATGTGCTGCTGGTAGGACCCAAGCTGCTCGGTCCAGCTCGCCTGGAGCTGGTCGAGCCAGGCCTGCATGGCGACCATGGACCGGGGCTGGAGGCGGAAATAACGAAGTCGCGCATCCTCCGCGCGCCGCTCGTCGGTCACGATGCCCGCCGTGAGCAGCACGCGCAGGTGCCTGCTCATGGCCGGCGCCGACACGCCGACGGCGCTGGCCAGTTCACCCGCGCGGCGAGGCTCGCCGCCCAGGAGCTGAACGATGTGCAGCCGGGCGGGGTCAGCAAGGGCCCCGAAGATCACCGCGACATCGGCATCGGCGGCCTGCACGTGTTTGCTCATAGACAGAATAGTTAACGCATTCTGTAATAATTGTCAAGCCTCGTCTCTTGGCTCCCTGTGGCTTGTCAGAAAGTCCCCCTGATCAGCGCTTTTGCGGAGGGCCAGCCGTATCCTTGTCGCGTGCTTCTGACAACTCGCTGGCGCGCGGTCGTCCTCGCGCTGGCGGTCACCGCCCTCGCGGTCATCGGCGTCGGCGGGTATCGCGTCTACCAGCACTTCCGCCCGGTCAGCCTGGCGCCGGCCGGCCTGGTCATCGAGGAAGCAGCGTCGTCGGCCGGGGCCGTGAGTTCGGCGAGCGCGACGTTCACCACGCAGGTCAACGGCCTGACCGTCATGTTCGGGACGGTAAGCGAGCGGGTCACGCCGACGAGGCTGGCAACGCTGAGCATGACCTCCGTGGATGGCGTCGAGAGGATTCCCGTGACCGAGGTGGTCACCCGGTCGGACGTGTTCGTGAGCATGCCGTCCATGGTCGCCGCCATCGGAAAGCCGTGGCTCAAGGTCCCGGTGCCCGAGCTCGGTGCCGACCCGGCCATGGCGCAGCTGTACCAGACCGGCGCCCTGCCGACCGCAGAGGCCGCGCTGGTCAGCGCCGCGAGCACGGTGCAGCTGGCCGGAACCACGACGGTGAGAGGCGTACCGGTTTCCCGTTACGTCGGCAGCATCAACCCGGCTACCGCCCTCGACGGACTAGATGCCAAGCTCCGTCCGCTGCTGGCCGCGCAGCTCGCGGCCACCACAGGGACCATCCACTTCACGGCGTGGATCGACTCCCAGCACAGCCTGCGCAAGGTGCAGACCAGCGCGATCATCGGCGGTCAGCTCACGGTGACCACCGTCGTGGTGATCGCCACCAACCGGGTGCTGCACATCGCCGTGCCGAACACCAGCCAGGTCGCGGGCGTGCCAATCGCCGATGCCGGGGCGGGCTAGAGGACGTCGTGCCCGGGGTGCGCCTCGTCCGGTACCTCGACGGGCGCCCTGACGGCCGGAATCGAGCCCAGCCGGCCAGCCTGGTAGTCCTCGAATGCCTGCACCAGCTCCGCTCTGGTGTTCATGACGAACGGGCCGTAGGCAGCCACTGGCTCCCGGATCGGCTGGCCGCCCAGCACGAGCACGTCGAGCTTGTCGCTAGGCCCGTCCATCCGCCGCTGCGCGCCCAGCGTCAGCACGTCTCCTGGTCCGAACACGGCTAGCTGGCCAGTGCGGACTTCTCGGCGGTCGGGACCGACGGTGCCCGAGCCGGCGAGCACGTAACCGAGCGCGTTAAAGTCGGGCCGCCATGGCAGCCGCACCTGCGCGCCTGGCTCGACCGTCACGTGGAGCAGCGAGATCGGCGTGTGCGTGACGCCGGGGCCGGGGTTGCCGTCGACCTCGCCGGCGATAACCCGGATCAGTGCGCCGCCGTCAGCAGAGCTGAGCAGGGCGACCTGGCCCGCCCGGATGTCCTGGTAGCGCGGCGGTGCCATCTTCATGGTGGCTGGCAGGTTCACCCAGAGCTGGAAGCCGTGGAACAGGCCGCCGCTCATGACGAGATCCTCAGGCGGTTCCTCGATGTGCAGGATGCCGCCACCGGCGGTCATCCACTGCGTGTCGCCGTTGGTGATCAGACCGCCCCCGCCGTTGGAGTCCTGGTGCCGGAACGTCCCGTCGATCATGTAGGTGACGGTCTCGAAGCCACGGTGCGGATGCCAGGAGGTTCCCTTGGGCTCGCCTGGCGCGTAGTCGACCTCTCCCATCTGGTCCATGTGGATGAATGGGTCCAGCGCCCGAAGGTCGACGCCGGCGAACGCCCGGCGCACCGGAAAGCCCTCACCCTCGTATGCGGACGGCGCGGTGGTCACCGACAGCACCTTCCTGTCCTGTCCCGCCGCGAGATCGGGCTCGGTGACGCGCGGCAGAACCAGGATGTCGTCGACGGTCACAGCTGGCATCGGTTCCTCCTCTGGACCCGCGATAGTGGTGGCGCCAACAATGGTTGAACGCGCAACATTCCCGCCGTCTGCGGTCTCGCCGCCGCAGGGTGCCTCTATCCCGAGCTTAGAAGCGTCCCGGCGGCGCCGGCAGGGGCGGCTGGGGGCCTGCAGTTACCCGCGAGTAGTGATCTGGGTCTCATTGTGAAACCCACTCGGGGTCACCCTGCGTCAGAGCCCCCGTAGCGCGCGCCGACCCGTCCGGCCCTCCAGTGCGGAGATCGGTGCGCGAGCCCACCGGGACTGCCGGATGGGCGAGCCCCCGAGCCCCCTTGCTCGCCACGTCACCAGCCGGAGCGGCACCCCCTTGCGCCCGGCCGATGTCGTGACATACAGGAAGGATGCCCCCATGCGAAGCCCTGTCCGACTTTCTGGTGCCCTGAAGGGCCGGACAGCAGCAGTCACCATCGCCGGCGCGGCCATCGCACTGCTCGGCACCGGTACCGCCAGCGCGGCGGCGATTACCAGCGCGGCTCATACTCAGCCCGCCGCCAGCGCGCATCACGCCGCTCCCGCGCCTGCGGCGCAGAAGACGACGGCAGCGGCCGCGCCTGCGGCGCCAAAGCCCGCCCCCGCGCCGACCTGGGACCAGATTCAGCAAATGGTCGCTAGTCAGACCAGCCCCACCGAGCCGCCGGCGGCGAGCACGCTGCAGCCGGTCCCCTCCTCCGGGCCGCAGAACGTCATGCCGATCTCGCCCGCTCAGCAGGCCAACGCCACCACCATCGTGCAGCAGGCCCTGGCCAAGAAGATGGGCATCCGCTCTGCCGTGGTCGCGGTGGCGACGTCCATGCAGGAGTCGCAGCTGCAGAACATTAACTACGGCGACCGGGACTCCCTGGGCCTGTTCCAGCAGCGGCCGTCGATGGGCTGGGGTACCGCGCAGCAGATCCTGGACCCGCAGTACTCCGCGGACGCGTTCCTGTCCGCGCTGCAGCAGTACCAGGCCGGCAACCCGGGCTGGGCGACGCAGCCGCTGTGGACCGCCGCGCAGGGGGTGCAGAAGTCAGGCGTCCCGACGGCCTACGCCCAGTGGGAGAACCAGGCCGCGCAGATGGTGCAGCAGATCGTGACCCAGATCAAGTAGCGCGATTCCGCTACCCCCACGACCCCGGCCGGTCAGCGTGCTTACGCCGCTGGCCGGCCGGCTCCAATTTGTCGATACGTCGGCCTCAGATCGGCATGCCGCGCTCGAGGTAGTCGAGCGCCCGGTCGATACGCGCGAATAGGTCACGGACATCGGACATTCCCTCGGCGGTAAATGTGTCCGAGGTCTCAGGGACGGTCACCGACATGATGACCCCGATGATCGCGCCCGCTATGGTCCGCACCTCGAAGTCCGCGGCATCGCGGCCTGTCCGGTGCGCGACCGCGTCGGCTATCTGATTGATGGTCCGGACGAACTCGTCGATGGCCCGCGCCCGGATCTCGGGAATCTGCATGGTGAGTTCCGTGGTCTCGCGGAACCGCGCCAGGTCCTCCTCGGTGAGCGCTGCCAGCGTCGCCGTCGAAGCGGCGCGGAACGCGGCGATGGGCTCGAGCCCCGGTGGCTGCGCCTCCAGCGCGGCCAGCGAGATGACATCGAAGTCGTCTTGCAAGACCACGTCTTCCTTTGTCGGGAAGTAGCGAAAGAACGTGGCCGGCGAGACCTCCGCCGCGTCGGCGATCTGCTCGATCGTAGTTGCGTAGAAGCCCTGTTCCCGGAACAGCCGGAGCGCGTGCTCCCTGATGGCAGCACGCGTCCTGGCCTTCTTGCGCTCGCGGAGGCCGGCCGGTCTGACAGGCGGCTCGCTCATGCCGGTCATTGTGCCCCGGTTGAGTCCGCAATTCGCGCAGGCAGTCCTTCCCCGGCGGGCGGCGTGGCGGCCAGCTGGCGCGGCAGGAAGACCGCCGCGAGCACGGCGGCCGCGATCGCGATCCCGGCGCAGACCCAGAGCATCACGTCGACGCCGCTCGCGTAGGCGGCGTGCACGGCGCTCAGCACTTCCGGCGAGTGCAGTTGCCTCGCCACGGCGGCACCGGTCCCCACGCTTGATCTCGCAGCCGTCGCGGCTGGCGGCGGAACCCCCGGCAGGCTCAGCTTGCTCCGGTAGATGGTGCTGAGCACGGTGCCGAGCACAGCGACGCCGATCGTTGCACCGACCTGACGGGCCGCGGTCATGAGCGCCGAGCCCGACCCGCTGCGCTGCGGGGTGAGCGCGCTGAGCGCCACGTTGAGCATGGTCGGCATCGCGAGGCCAAGACCAAGGCCCGTCGCAGCGAACCAGCCCGACACGAAGCCGGTCCCGCTCGCCGCGCTCGTCGCGGTTCCGATGGCCAGGGCCACCGCCATGATGGCGAATCCGGTCGCGCCGATGATCCGGGCGCTGACGGGCGGCGGGCCCGCCGGGCCGCCGTCGCGCGACGTGCGCGGCGTCTGCAGTCGCTGGCCGACGGCCAGGCCGAGCGCGAGGCCGCCGATCATGGGCAGCATCCGGATCCCGCTGCCGAGCGAGTCGAAGCCCTTGACGTCCAGGAAGAACTGCGGCATCGCGAAGGTAAGGCCGAACAGCGCGAACGAGACCATCGTGCTCAGCACGGTGCCCCAGGTGAACCCGCGCGAGGCGAACAACTCCAGGTCGACCAGCGGCAGCGTGTTCGTCCGCCTGACCGCTCGCTCCCAGCCGACAAACGCGGCGAGCACGACAACCCCGGCGAGGATGGTCGCGACCGCCGCCGGATCCGACCAGCCCGCGTCGCTCGCCCTGATGAAGCCGTACGTCAGCGACACCAGCCCCGCGCTCGAGATCAGCACGCCGAGTGCGTCGATGCTGAACCTGCTCTGCCCGCGCGACTCCGGCATCAGGAAAATCACGGCAGCGAGCGCGATCACGACGATCGGCACGTTGATGAGGAAGACCGAGCCCCACCAGAACTTGTCGAGCAGCCAGCCGCCGAGAATGGGGCCGAGGGGATAGCCAAGGAACGTGGCGCCGCCGACGACGCCGATCGCGCGCGGACGCTCGTCCGGGGTGAACATGACCGGTATGACCGCCAGCGCCAGCGGCAGGATGACGGCGGCCGCGAGCCCGAGTACCGCGCGCGCCGCGATCAGCTCACCGGTCGACGTCGAATACGCGCACGCCGCCGACGCGATGCCGAACACGATCAGCGCACCGGTCAGCAGGCGCTTGCGGCCGATCTGGTCGCCGAGCAGGCCGGCCGGGAGCAGCGCCGCCGCGAGCACGAGGCTGTAGGAGTCGACGAACCACTGCAGGTCTCCGGTTGTCGCGTGCAGGTCGAGCGACAGCGTCGGCAGTGCCAGGGACAGGACGAACAGGTCGAGGCCGACCACGAGCACGCTGAGGGCCAGCGCGCCGAGTGCCCACCAGCGCCGCTGGCCGGTAGCGGCTGGCACCTGAAGATCCGACATGATCTCTCCCCGTGGTGATATCAACTCTTATATGAGAGAGGCTAGCAAAAACTAGTGACCATCGCAATCTCGAGCTGGGGGAACCGGGTCGCCTGGTTCGCGGCGCCGCATGGACGCAGTTAGCTGGGGCCGTCCGTCCGCATGGAACCCGTTAGGTGGCTGGCCGGCTGCTGGTTCGTGCTGTTGACTGGGACGTGACGGGTGCGTGGAACGGGTCCGTGAAGGGAGCGCGTGAGGTGTCCGCGCGGAGATTTGTCGTCGGAGTCAGCGGCTCGGCAGGTAGCCTGCAGGCGCTGCGATACGCGACCCAGCTAGCCAGGGACGACGCTGCGACGCTCACCGCCGTGCTGGCCTGGACGCCACCAGGTGGTGACATCGCCGAGCGCCGGTGCCCGAACCCGGAGCTGCGGCGATTGTGGCGCGAGGCGGCATGGGACCGGCTGTGGGGATCGATCGACATGGCCATCGGCGGGCCCCCCGCCGACATCGAGTTCAGCCCCGTGGTCGTCCGGGGTGAGGCGGGTCAGGTCCTCACGGAAGTAGCCGCGGAGCCGGATGACGTTCTCGTCATCGGCGCTGGCCGGCACGGCCTCCTGCACCGGCTGCTCGGCTGCCGGGTCAGCCGGTACTGCCTGGGCCACGCCTGCTGCCCGCTTGTCGCGGTGCCTCCGTCGCCGCTGGGGGAGGACCTGCGCGGGCTGCGCGGCTGGATGTTGCGGCGCCGCCTGCAGCCGGAAAAGGTCGGCCTGAACGCCGCGAGCGGCTAGCGCGGGAGAGACTGGAGAGCGAGCAGCCACGCGGCCGATGCTGGCGAGGGAGCGAAGGAGTCTGTCATGCCAGAGCCTGAGGGCGAGGAGCTAGCCCAGGTACGCGCGCGCAGGGAGGAACTGCGCAGGAGATATCTCCGGCCGCTGACGCAGCGCCCGTCCAGCACGGTGAGCGGCGTGCACCACCTGGCGCTCATCTGCAAAGACACCGAGGAGACCATCAGGTTCTACCAGGAGTTCCTCGGCTTCCCGCTGGTCGAGCTCGTGGAGAATCGGGACTACGCCGGCTCCAACCACTTCTTTTTCGACATCGGCAATCACAACCTGCTCGGGTTCTTCGACTTCCCCGGCCACGAGCATCCGGCGTGGCAGGAGACCATCGGCGGTGTCCAGCACCTCGCGATCTCGGTGACGGCAGATCAGTTCGAAGCGGCTAAGAAGAAGCTCGAGGCGGCCGGCGTGGACTACCTGGGCCCGGATCGCGGTGCGGACAACAGCATGTATTTCCGCGATCCGAATGGCGTCGGCCTGGAGCTGTACCGTGAGGACCTCGGCAGCTTCGAGGGCGAGCTGCTGGTCGAATAAGCAGGGCAGCGCTTATCCGGAGCGCTCGCTGCGCTCGGCGAAGAACCGGCCTGCGATGGAATGCTCGCTGCCTTCCTCCGGGATTAGCAGCCAGCCCGCCAGGTAGAGCGGGATCCCGGCCAGGTACAGCGGGATCCAGCCGAGATACGGCAAGCCGGTGAAGCCGACGATGGTGAGGACGGCAAAGCCGATCCGCACGATGGTGACGTCGACATGAAAATGGCGGGCGAAGGCGGCCGCGACGCCTGCCAGCATCCGACCCTGGCGCGGACGCCGCAGCGCAGTGCGGGTTTCCTGCGGCTCTTCAGTGGTGGTCATGCTCTTAACTGTGCCGCCGTCCGCGCGGCCCGGGTATCGGGAACGACCCCGATCCGACCCTGATGCCGTTACCGGAGCTCGCGCCGGATCACCAGGCGAACCCCGGTCCACGTGCCGTCGATGGCGCAGACCTTGTTGTCCACGAGCCCGGTGGGGAGCGCGACATCGCGGATAACGTGGTCGGTCATGTCGGTCGGGAATCCTGAGGCGCGCTTCGGAAAGGCGATCCACAGCCCGCAGGCGGGCGCCATCCGGGCGCGGAGCCGGGGCAGCTCGGCCTCCAGTTCAGCGCGCTCGGTGACGAACGTGACGATCACGTCGTACCGGGCGTCGTCGGCTAGGTCGGTGTGCAGGCTTTCGATGTCGGGTCCGGCCCTGAGCATGTCTTCGAGCCACTCGGGCGCGCCGATGAGGGCAACCTCGTCCCCCTCGCCGATGCCGAGCTTGCGCGGCAGCGGCGTACCTGAGTAACCGAACTCCGCGGCCACGTGGCGCCCTCCCTGGATGCCTTGCCCCGCAGGCCTAGAAGGTGAAGCCTCCCGGCTTGCCGTGGCGGTCCGCGATCAGCCCGGCGATCGTCGAGATGGCGATCTCGGCCGGGGTGCGCGAGCCGATATTGATGCCGATGGGTCGGTGCACCTTGCTGATCTCGCTGGCCGGGACGCCGAGCTCCGTCAGGGCCGCGACATGCGGCGGCTCGACGCGCGGGTTCCCCATGATGCCGACCCACCGCGCGCCGGCTGCGAGCGCGTCGCGCAGCTGCACGCCGAGCTCCGGACGGTGATGATCGGTCACGACCACGTCGGTGGCGCCGGCGTCTGCCGCGTCGATCTGGTCGACATGCTCAAAGCTGTCCGCCCAGCCGTGCCTGCGATCGGCGTCGGGCTCGACAAGGATGGTGCGGTAGCCCACGTCAGGGCCGTAGCGCAGCAGGTAGCTCGCCACCGGCGAGGTGAACACCACAGCCAGGACCTTGTCGTCCTGCGGCGCTGGCGCGTCGCCGTGCGCGACTGCACAGCTCTCGTCGTGGACGTGACCGGGGTGCCCGTGGTCGTGGTGATCTGCCATGGTCTGAGCTTGCCATTCGGCGAGCGGGGTGGGCAACCGAGGACGCCGTCGCCGTCCGGCCCGCGATGTGCGGTCACAATAGAGTCATGCAACTCAGCGCTCGTAACCAGATCAATGCAACCGTTACCAGCATCACCAGAGGCGAGGCGATCGCGAACGTGGTTCTCGACGCTGGCGGCGTCCGGCTGGTGGCTTCCATCACGGTGGAGGCCGCCGCGGAGCTCAGCCTGGCGGAAGGAACCAGCGTCGTGGCGATCGTGAAGGCCTCCGACGTCATCGTGGCGGTCCCTGACTAGCACAGGCTGAGCGAATAGCACGCAAACGCACGTCGACGAAAAAGGTCGATAACGCCCCGAGGTGAACCAAAGCGAACCAGCGGACGTGCTTACCGCTGGGGTTCCCGGCGTCTGGTGCCGAGGCCAACCGAAAGGAGCGATTCTGTGCGGAGGCTTCCCTTAGTTCGAGCGAGCGGGGTGCGGCGCAGCTTATTGGCCGCCGCCACGATGGCGACCGCGGCCGCGGTTGCCACCACGATGACGGGCGCGGCCGCGGCCAGCCCGCAGACGATGACGACCTTCCAGCAGGTCAACCTGGTGTCCGACCAGCCAGGAGTGGCGCTGCTGACCGACCCCAACCTGGTCAACGCGTGGGGCCTGGCTGCCTCGGGCACCTCGCCGCTCTGGGTAGCTGACAACGGCTCGAACCTGGCCACGCTTTACACCGGCGCCTCATCGCTATCCATCGTCCCCCTCGTGGTGAGCGTCACGGGCGGAGCGCCGACTGGCCAGGTCTTCAACGGCGGAGCCGGCTTCGTGGTCAGTAAAAACGGGATTATGGGCCCGGCGAGGTTCCTGTTCGACTCCGAGGACGGGACGATCGAGGGCTGGAACCCGACGGTGTCGCCGACGGCGACCGAAGTGCCCGTGAATAACGGGGCGAACGCCGTGTACAAGGGCCTGGCCATGGCCACGGCCTCGGACGGCAATTCCTATCTGTACGCGACCAACTTCCGTACTGGCCGGGTGGAGGTCTACGACAGCACGTTCACGCCGGTGGAGTTGCCGGGCGGGCTGTTCACGGACCCGAAGATGCCGGCCGGTTATGCGCCCTTCGATCTAGCCGAGATCGATGGCCAGCTGTACGTGACGTATGCCGAGCAGGACTCGGCGCTGCACGACGACGTGGCCGGCCAGGGACACGGCTTTGTCGACGTCTTCACCAACGACGGCGCCTTCGTCCGCCGCCTGGTCAGCCACGGGGCGCTGAACTCGCCGTGGGGACTGGCGGTGGCGCCCGCCAGCTTCGGCACGTTCGCCGGTGACCTGCTGGTCGGCAACTTTGGCGACGGCCACATCAACGCCTACAACCTCGCGACGGGCGACCATGTCGGCGAGCTCCGGCAAGCCAACGGCAAGCCGATCGTCATTGACGGGCTCTGGGGCCTGCGGGTCGGTAACGGCACCTTCGCCGGGACCGGCGAGGTGGCCTTCTCAGCCGGCCCTGATGGCGAGACGCACGGCCTGCTCGGCAAGATCGTCGCCGCGCAGTAAGGCATTCTGGCCGGGTCCCGCGCGCCCGCGGGACCCGGCCGGGCCGCAGGGGCGGATCAGCCGATGTTGTGACGGCTGGCGTAACCGATCGCCGCAGCCCGATCCCTGGACCCGGTCTTGGCGAAGATCCGGCTGATGTGCGTCTTGATCGTGTGATTGCTCAGGTAGAGTGCGGCCGCGATTTCCGGGTTCGTCAGCCCGCGAGCGATCATGCCCAGGATCTCGACCTCGCGCGGGGTCAGGTCATCGGGAGCCTGGGCCGGGGTGGCCGGCACCGGCCTCGGAGCTGCGGTCGCGGCCGCGAGCAGCGTCGCCTGAACGCGCGCGTCGAACACCGCGAGCCCGCCGGCGGCCGCGTGCAGTGCCCTGGCGATGTCCGCGCGGTCGGCGTCTTTGGTCAGGTAACTGCGAGCACCGGCCCGCAGCGCGTCGAGGACAGAGCTGTCGTCGGCGTACGTGGTGAGCACAACGACAGCGACGCCGGGATGCTCGGCTGCCAGGCGCCGGGTCGCGCCGATGCCGTCCAGCACGGGCATGTGCAGGTCAAGCAGGATCGCGTCGGGGTGGTGCTCGGTCACGAGCGCCAGCGCCTGTTCTCCGTCTGCCGCGGCGCCGACGACCTTGATGTCGGGCAGCCCGTCGAGCAACAGCACCAGGCCCTGGCGGACGCTGGCCTGGTCATCAGCGATGACGACGCGCAGCGGCGCGCCATCGCCGGTGTCGGCGGTGCTCACGGGGATAGTTTCTCAGCGCTGTCATACGGGAGCTGCGCGGTGACGACCCACTCGCCGCCATGGCGGCCAGTATCGAGCGTGCCGTTCAGCAGGCGCAGCCGTTCGGCCATCCCGGTCAGCCCGTAGCCGCCGTTCACGCCCGCCGGCCCGGCCGTCGCGGCCGGGTCAGCGGCGGCCGGGTCAGCGGCGAGCTCATTGCGGACGGTCAGCCGGACATCAGCGTCGGTGAAGTAGAGGCGGAGCGCGACATCGTGTCCGGTCGCGTGCTTGGCGGCGTTGACCAGGCCCTCCTGTGCGACGCGCAGCAGCGCGACCGTGGCCTCCGGCGACAGTGGCCGCGGCATCCCGCAGGTGTCCAGGCTCACGGTGACCTGGTGGCGCGTCGCGTGTTCGCTGGTAGTCCTGGCCAGTTCCTCGGTGAGCGGCGGTGTGTCGACGCGCAGCGCGTGCACGGCACGGCGGGTCTCTGCCAGCCCCTCGGTTGCCATCCGCTGCGCGGCTTCGAGCAGTTCGCTCGCCTGCTCGATGTCGCGGCGGTCAGTCAGGACCGACCGGGCCGCCTGGATCTGGATCGCCAGTGCGCCGAGCGAGTGCGCGAGCACGTCGTGGATCTCGCGCGCGATGCGGGCGCGCTCGTCGAGCAGATCGGCTCGCCGGTGCTCGGCTTCCAGCCGCTCGCGCTGCGCCAGCAGCGCCGCCGCCTGCTCAGCCTGAATCCGGTAGGCCGCCCGGTTGCGACCGACGATCAGGCCCGCAGCGGTGATGGCTGGCAGCCCGAGCAGGGTGCCGTAGTTGGCGACCCCGACGGTCAGGCCGCTGACCTCGGTCAAAAGCACGCCCGCGGCGGTCACCGCCATCGCGGGACCGAGGTCGCAGTCGCCGCCCGCCGCCAGGCTAGCCACGAGCCCGTAGAACACCAGGGCGGTTGCGCCGCCGCCGAGCGCCGCGGCGCTGCCGGAGCCCGCGGCGATCATGCCGAGCACGACGGGAAGCGCCCGCCGACGATACACGGGCGCGGCCGGGTGGAAGTCGAGCAGCACCCACCCGAGCACGCCGAGGCCGGCCACGCCGTAGCTGGCAATCAGCGTGACCTGCGCGGCGGTGCCGGATGGCGGAGCCAGCAGGAACGCCAGCACTCCGAGCCAGGCGAAGCCGAGCCATCGGGCGGTCCAGTTGACCCACTGCAGCATGCCTTCAGTCTCGCCGATCCGGGTGGTGCTGGCGTCAGCCCACGGGCCGGATCCCACCGCGCCGCCTGGTACCACCTGGTACCAGGCGACAGGTCACGCTCATGCCGAACGCCAGCCCTCGCTGCGATCCGGATCCGGCTCGTCACCGCGATGGTGGACCTGTCAGCAACCGACAGGCCCTGAGGAGGGTGTTATGGATTCCCAGCTCACCGAGGCGATGATCGTCAACGGCGTGGTGCTCGCCACGGTGCTGGCGACCGACCTGGGCAGTGCACGCAAGATCGGCCGGATGCGGATGCTCCGCCCCGTGCTGGCCGCCGCCGTCATCGTGCCACTGTTCGTGAAGGCGCCGGCCACGCACGGTGCCGCCCTGGGCGTGGAGCTCGCTGGCGTCGCGGCGGGCGTGCTCGGCGGCCTGGTCGCCGCCGCGCTCATGAAGGTCTACCGGAGCCCGGCAACCGGGTCGCCGGTCAGCCGGGCGGGCTGGCCCTATGCGATCTTCTGGACCGTTGTTATCGGGGCGAGGGCCGCGTTCTCCTTTGGTGCCGCGCACTGGTTCACCACCCCGCTGGTGGCCTGGTGCGTTGCCCATCAGATCACCGAGGCGGCCGTCACCGACGGGCTGATCTTCATGGCCATCGTGATGATCGTCGTGCGCACGGCCGGCCTGCGCATCCGCGCCTCCCGGCTGCCCCAGCGGGCCATGGCCCCGCAAAACGCCTAGCCCACACCTGCTACCGGGGTGACGGTCGGCCGACCGTCACCCCGCCAGCATGTCGGCGACCGCCAGGCCAAGAGCGGACATCCTCTCCTGCGCGTCCTGCCGTGCGCCGGCCAGGGTCCGGCCAGTTGCGTGCTCGGTGACCTCGAGGTAGGCCTTGACCCTCGGCTCGGTGCCGCTCGGCCTGACTACTACTCGCGCTCCCGCCAGCTGATAAGCGAGCATGTCGGCGGACGGCAGGTCGGCGCCGCCGGTGTAATCAGTGCAGGCAAGCACCGCATGGCCGGCCAGGTCCGGCGGCGGCGCGGCCCGCAGCCGGGACATGATGTCGATCGCCGCCTCGGTGGTCACGCTGACCTGTCCGGTCAGGTGCACGCCGTGCCGTTCCTCCAGGGCGTCGTAGGCATCCTGCAGCGACCGGCCTGCGGACCACTCCGTGGCCGCCGCGGCCAGCAGCGCCAGCGCCGCGCTGATTCCGTCCTTGTCGCGGACCGCGCCGGTGACCGCGTACCCGAGTGCTTCCTCGTAGCCGTAGGCGAACCGGACGCCGGAACGAAGGTCGGCGGCCCGCACGATCCATTTGAACCCAGTCAGCGTCTGCGCGTGCGCTGCGCCCGCGGCGGCAGCGATCTTCGACAAGAGCGAGCCAGACACGACGGTGCTGACTACGAGCTGCTGCGACATCACCACGTCCGGATCGGCGGCCAGCCGGTGAAGCCGGAACCAGCCGAGCAGTGCGCCGACCTGATCGCCCGTGAGCTGCCGGTAGCCGCCCGGCGATGCCGGGTCAGGGACCGCCACGGCGAGCCGGTCTCCGTCGGGATCATTGGCGATGACCAGGTCGGCCCCGGTCCGCCGGGCCTGGGCGATCGCCAGGTCGAGCACGCCCGGCACTTCCGGGTTCGGCGATCGGAGCGTCGGGAAGGCAGGGTCCGGATCGAATTGCGACTCCACCACGTCCGGCGGCGGGTAGCCGGCGTCGGCGAACGCCCGGACGGCGAGATCCCCGGCGACACCGTGCAGCGGCGTGTACACCACGCGAAGCCACGCGGCGCCCGACGGCGCCTGACCCAGTTCGCCTCCGATGGCTTCCAGGTACGCCCGCGCGACCTCGTCGCCGACATCCGAGATCAGGGCGTCGCCGGGCGCGGCCACCGCCACCTCCGACAGCGGGCCAAGGGCGGCAATGGCGGACTCGATGTCGGTGTCGGCCGGCGGGACGATCTGCGCGCCGTCGGCGAGGTACAGCTTGTAGCCGTTGTCGCCCGGCGGGTTGTGACTCGCGGTGATCATCACCCCGGCCGAAGCCCCGTAGTACCGGACGGCGAAGGCCAGCAGTGGTGTCGGCTGCCGGTCGGGGAGCCGGTGGACCCGGATCCCGGCGCCCGCCAGGACCTGCGCAGCCTGTGCGGCGAATTCGGTGCTGCGGTGCCGGGCATCACAGCCGACGACCACGCCGGCCTGCGCGGCCCCCGGATCGCGGCCGAGCAGCCAGCTAGCCAGCGCTGCGGTTGCTGCGGTCACCGTTGCCCGATTCATCCGGTTGGGGCCGGCTCCGACCGCGCCGCGCAGTCCCGCCGTGCCGAAGGTGAGCCGCCCGGCGAACCGGTCTGCCAGGTCGGCTGCCGCCTCGGCACTGGCGTCGCTGAGCAGACCGGTCAGCTCGGCCCGGTCTGCCGCGTCGGGGTCCTCGGCCAGCCACGCGGCAGCGCGGGCGTGCAGATCGTCGGTCACCATCTCAGCGGTCCCCCGCCAGTATCGCGGCGAGCAGCCCGCCGAGGCCGGCAGCGGCTTGTGCTCCGGTTGCGAGAACATCCTCGTGCCCGACCGGCTCCGGAGAGAGCCCGGCCGCGACGTTGGTGACGAGCGAGATGCCGAGGACTTCGGCGCCGAGATGCCGGGCGGCGATGGCCTCGAGCACCGTGGACATGCCCACCAGGCCGGCCCCGAGGCCGGCAAGCATGCGGACCTCGGCGGGCGTCTCGTAGTGGGGGCCAGGCAGGCCCGCATAGACCGCTTCGGTCAGATCGGGCGCGGCCACCAGGGCCCCGGCGCGGAGCCGGGCCGAGTACAGGTCGGTTAGATCGGTGAAGCGGGACGGATATCCGGCGGGCGGCGGGGCTCCGCTGAGCGGTGACACCCCGGTCAGATTCAGGTGATCGCCGATCAGCACCGCCTGGCCCGGCCTGAGCCCGGCGGCGATACCCCCGGCCGCGTTGGTGAGGACGACCGACGAGCAGCCGGCCTCGACTGCGGTCCGCACAGCGTGCACGACGGCAGCGGGGGAGTGGCCCTCATACAGGTGCACGCGGCCGAGGAAGATGAGCGCCTCGCGTCCGGCCACGCTCAGCGAGCGGACGACGGGCTCGTGGCCGCGCACGGCAGGCGTTGGCGCGCCGAGGTCGGTGAGCGCTACGGTGGCGTCGGGCGCCCCGAGCGCGTCGGCGGCGGCTGCCCAGCCGGAGCCGAGCACCACCGCCACATCGTGTGTCGGACGGCCGGTGAGCTCGGCCAGCCGCCGGGCACTGGCCGCGGCGGCGGAGTAAGGGTCGGATGTCATGGCGCGACGATCGTAGTCAGGACGCTCGCCTGTCGCCAGGGCCTGCCAGGCCTGCTGGTACCGTCACTGCTCATGCCTGATCCCGACAGCCTCGTAGCCGGCGGCGTCCGGCGGTACGGCCGGTTCGCGGCGCGCCCGCCGTGCGTCAATCCGCTCGATGAGTTCAGCGGGCTGTCCCGGCGGCTGCGCAGGCTGCGCCTCAAGGAGTGGATAGGCTTCACGCTGGTCCACCCCGACTGGTACAGCTCGCTCATCATGCAGGACGCCCACTATCTGGCCAGTTCGGAGATCTACGCCTATGATCGCCGGTCTGGCGAGCTGCATCAGCACGCGGCTAACGCCAAGGGGGGCTCGCTCCCGCTGCCAGAACGGCTGACCGGCGGCCGCTGCTCATTCGAGCGTCGCGGATACCGGCTGATGTACGACTTCGCAGCCGGGCCGCGGCGCCACACCCTGCAATTCGACATCCTGGCGACGCCCACCGCGCCGGCATTCCAGGGTGAACTCGAGCTCGATGCCGGGCACTCCTCCGCGCCGCTGTCGGTCAGCTCGCGGCTGCCCGGCGGGCGGATGTTCACCCACAAGGCGATCTTCCCTGCCGAGGGTGTGCTCCGTGTCGGAGACCGGAAGATCGCCTTCGACGGCACTCGCGACCTCGCGATCATCGACGAGCACAAGTCGATGCTCCCGTACCGGACCACGTGGCTGTGGGGAACGTTCGCGCTGCGCGCCGCCAACGGGATTGTGGGTGCCAACGTCGTCGACCGGCCGGAGGTGCCGGGCCAGGAAGAGGAGTCATGCCTCTGGACGCCGGGCAGGTGCGAGCAGCTCGCGGACATCGAGTTCGAGCAGCAGCCTGGCGGCGCTACCGCGCCGTGGCACATCTTTTCCCGCGACGGCAGGCTCGACGTCACCTTCGAGCCGGAGGGCCGCAAGCAGGTGCGGCACCAGCTCGGCATCTTCGCCATCGACTACTTTCAGCTGTTCGGGCACTACCGTGGCACGCTGCGCGGCGCGGACCGCGCGCATCAGGTGCAGGGGGCGCACGGAGTGTGCGAGAGCATGAACGCCCGAATGTGATCGGCTGAGCCGGACGATGCGGTACGGCCTCGTGATCCTCGCGGACCAGCGCTGGCAGCAGGCATCCCGGCGCTGGCGGCTCGCCGAAGACTACGGCTTCGATCACGCCTGGACCTACGACCATCTCGGCTGGCGCTCGCTCGTCGACGGACCGTGGTTCGACGCGGTCCCCACCCTGGCCGCTGCGGCCACGGTCACCCGGCGGATCAGGCTCGGCACGCTGGTCGCGTCGCCCAACTTCCGGCACCCGGTCAGCTTCATGCGCCAGCTGACCGCGCTCGACGACATCAGCGAAGGCCGGATGGTGCTCGGCCTTGGCGCCGGCGCGGGTCTCCCAAGCTTCGACAGCCACGTTCTCGGCACGCCGGCTCTCTCGCCGCGGCAGCGCGTGGACCGGTACGCCGAGTTCGCCGAGCTACTCGACTTGCTCTTGCGGAACGACCACGTGACCTGGTCCGGCCGGTACTACGCGGCGGTGGACGCGCGTAACCTGCCGGGCTGCGTGCAGCGGCCCCGGATTCCCTTGGTGATGGCGGCCGACGGGAGCCGGTCGATAGAACTGGCTGCGCGCCTGGGCGACGGGTGGGTCACGACCGGCAGCCAGGCCGCGAGCCCAGCAGGGTGGTGGCGGGCAGTTGGCGACAGCTTGAGGCGGTTCCGCGACGCACTCGCGGCGGCGGGCCGCGAGCCCAGCGAGGTGCCCACGTACCTGTCCCTGGACGCATCGGGCGTGTACGCCCTGGCGAGCCCTGCCTGTTTCACCGACGCGGTCGGCAGGGCTGGCGAGCTCGGATTCTCCGACGTCATCACCCACTGGCCGCGCCCGGCCGGCCCGTACGCCGGGCACGAGTCGGTGCTGGAAGCCGTCGCCGCTGAGGTCCTGCCAGGCAGCGCCTGGCCCGGGTAGGCCCTGGTTGGCCGGGGTTGGCCGGGGTAATCGGACCATGCGAGCAAAGACGGGGGGAACGGTGACCATGGACCTTGGGCTGGACGGCCGGACCGCCATCGTAACGGGCGGCAGCAAGGGGATCGGCCTGGCCGTCGCACGCGGACTGGCGGATAGTGGGGTGCGCGTGATTACCGGCGCTCGCACCTCGTCACCCGAGCTTGATCTCCTGCAGCGCGAGGGGCGTGTGCAGGCATCGGTGATCGACCTGTCGGATCCGGCCGGTCCTGCCAGGCTGGCCGCGCTGGCCGAGGGCCCCGTGGACATCCTGGTCAACAATGTCGGCGGCGCGCCGGCGCGCACCGGTGGATTCCTCAGCATCAGCGACGAGGACTGGCTGGCCACGATCAATCTGGACCTGATGGCGGCGGTGCGCACCACCCGGAGCGTCCTTCCGGCGATGCTCGCGGCCGGGCGCGGTTCGATAGTGACCATCTGTTCGGTCAACGCCCGGCTGCCCGACCCAGGCGTGCTTGATTACAGCGTCGCGAAGGCTGGCCTGGCTAGCTTCTGCAAGGCGCTGTCGAAGGAAGTGGGGCCAGCTGGCATCAGGGTGAACACGGTGAGCCCCGGTCCTGTCGCGACGGACCTATGGCTCGGTGCGGACGGCGTGGCGCAGACCGTCGGTCACGCCACCGGCTCAGCGGCCGATGACGTCGCCAGGAAGGCTGCGAGCCAGATGATCACCGGCCGCTTCACCCAGGCCTCCGAGGTCGCCGACCTTGTGGTCTTCCTCGCCAGTGATCGAGCCGGCAACGTGACCGGCGCGGATTTCGTGATCGATGGCGGCCTGCTGACCACGCTGTGACGCCGGTCAGGCGAGGCCGACCTCGCTTGCCGGCCGATGGAAATGGCGCCGTTTTCGCCCGCCGATCGTGTGAGGCTGAGTGCAGCACGACCGACGTCGCGAGGAGGCTTCGTGGACAGCGTTGACACCCGCGCCGAGCCGACCGGCCAATCGAGCCGGGAACCATCGCATCCCGAGTTGCTGGAACTGTACGAGCGGATGCTGCTGATCCGGCGGACGGAAGAGCGGCTCAGCGCCGAGAGCATGGCGGGGAACCTTCCGGGCGCCGTGCATCTCTACATCGGCGAGGAGGCGGTCGCGGTCGGGGTGTCCGCGCAGCTGGGTGACCGGGACTACGCGACGTCCACGCACCGCGGCCACGGTCACTTCCTGGCCAAGGGCGGCGACCTGAACGCCATGATGGCCGAGATCTGGGGCAAGCGGGAAGGCATCTGCCGCGGCATGGGCGGCTCGATGCACGTGGCCGACATATCCAAGGGCATCCTGGGCGCCAACGGCATCGTCGGCGCGGGCCTCGCGATCGCGACCGGAGCGGCATACGGCGCGAAGCTCGACGGCGACGGAAAGGTCGCAGTCTGCTTCTTCGGCGACGGCGCTTCGAACCAGGGCGTCCTGATGGAAACGCTCAACGTGTCCACGCTCTGGCAGCTGCCGGTGATCTTCGTCTGCGAGAACAACCTGTTCTCCGAGTTCACTCCGTCAAGGGAGGTCACCGCCGGCCGGATCGCCGACCGGGCCAGGGCGTTCGCCATGCCGGCGCATGAGGTGGACGGCAACGACGTCGTGGCGGTCTGGCGGGCTGCGGCGGAGGCCGTCGCCCGAGCGCGGTCCGGCGGCGGCCCGACTTTCATCGAGGCCAGCACGTATCGCATTCAGGGTCATTTCGAGGCCGAGAGCTTCGTCCTGGCCGGGAGCAGTTACCGGGACAGCACCGAGATCGACCAATGGCGCGCGCGCGATCCGATCGAGCGGCTCGGGAGCCTGCTGGTTTCCTCCGGCGCTGCGGACGCCGCCGCGCTGGACGTGCTTGATGCGCGCGTCCGCCAGCGCGTGACTGAGGCCGTGGCGTTCGCGGAGGCGGGGGAGCCCGCCGACCCGGAGCTGGCACTGACGCTGATGTTCGCCGGACAGGAGGCGTAGCCCGATGCCACGCAGGCGCTTGCTCGAGGCCGTCCGCGATGGTCTCGTCGAGGAGATGGAGCGCAACCCCAGGGTTGTCGTCTACGGCGAGGACGTCGAGCTGTCGATCGTAGGAGACATGCGCGGCCTGCACGACCGGTTCGGCCACGATCGCATTCGCAACACCCCGATCTGCGAGGCCACGCTCACGGGCATGGCTGTCGGCCTCGCGTCAGCGGGCTATCACCCGGTGCTGCACATGATGTTCTCGAACTTCTTTTACACCGGGATGGATGCGATCGCGAACCAGATGGCCAAGCTCCGACTGATGACCGGCGGCCAGATGGAACTCCCGATTACTGTCATCGCGGGCTACGGCGGCGGTTCGGCGAACGCGGCGCAGCACTCCGACTCCGGTTACCCGGTGCTCATGAACCTCGGCGGGATTAACGTGCTGACGCCGTCGACGCCTGCCGACGCCAAGGGCCTGCTCAAGACGGCGCTCCGGAGCCGCAACCCGAGCTTCTTCCTCGAGCCCTCCGGCCGGGGCGGCGAGCAGGGCGAGGTCCCGGACGGCGAGCACCTGGTTCCGTTCGGCCGCGCGTCCGTGCTCAGGGACGGCGGCGACGTCACGATCGTCGCGATCGGCCGCATGGTCAGGCCCGCCCTCGCGGCGGCCCGGTCGCTCGCTGCGCTGAGCATTGAGGCCGAGGTGGTGGATCCGCGCACGCTCGTGCCCTTCGACGAGGCGACCGTGCTGGACTCGGTGAGCAAGACCGGTCATCTCGTGGTCGTGGACGAGGCCAGGGAGTGCTGCGGCGCGGCGAGCCAGATCGCGGCGATGGTGGCCGAGAAGGGCTTCGGCCTGCTCAAGGGCCCGATCCGACGGGTAACGACGCCGAACGTGGCCATGCCCTACGCGCCCAACGCGGAGGCCAGGGTCATCCCGGACGAGGCCAGGATCAGCGCCGCCGTGGTGGCCCTCACCGGGCACGGACTCGGAGTCCGTGCGTGAGCCTGCGGGTGCGGGTCAGGCTGCCCAAGATCGGGATGACCATGGAGGCGGCCACCGTCGTACGGTTCTGCCGGCAGCCCGGCGAGTCGTTCCTGGCCGGGGATCCGCTCTATGAGATCGAGACCGAGAAGGTCAGCCAGGAAGTCACGGCGACCGCAGACGGCGTGATGCTCGAGCACTGCGTTGCCGAGGGCGAGGACGTCGCCGTCGGCGCCCACGTATGCGTGGTGGAGGTGACCGGCGAATGACGAACTCCGGACGGGTCACCGCGACCGGACACACCGGCATCACGGTGTCGGACCTCGACAACGCCATCGGCTACTTCCGCGACGCGCTCGGGCTTCCGGTCAGCGCGCCGATACCCTGCAGCGGCGAGCTGTTCGAGCAGGTGACCGGCGTGCCCGGCTGCGTCATCGACATCTGCTATGTGACCGCGCCTGGTCACACCATCGAGCTGCTGTGCTACTCGAGCCCGCCCGACAAAGTGAGCTCTGGCTTGCGGCCCTGCGACAGTGGTCACCTGCACCTGTGCTTCGAAGTGGACGACATCGACGCGGCCATCGCAGCGGGGAGTCAGTACGGCTTCGAGCCGGTCAATCCTGTGCAGCTCGTCCGCGAGGGGGTCAGGGCCGGCACGAAAGTCATCTACACCAGGGGGCCTGACAATCTCATCGTCGAGCTGATGGAACCAGCCCGCTAGGAACCCACGTACAAGCCCAGCGTGTCGGCAATGCAGGCGGCCTTCTGCTGGCCCTCGACCTCGACACGCAACCGGATGGAGGCCAGGGAGCCGAGCGGAGTCTGCTTGACTTCGGTCAGCGTCGCCTCCGCCCGGATTGACGAGCCGACGGGCACCGGCGACGGGAACCTGACCCGGTCAAGCCCGTAGTTGATGCCCATGGTCAGGCCTTCGATCCTGAAGATCTCCATCTGCAGCACCGGCAGCAGCGACAGCGTGAGGTAGCCGTGACCGATCGTGCCGCCGAACGGGCCGGCCGCCGCGCGCTCGGTGTCCACATGGATCCACTGGTGATCACCGGTGGCGTCGGCGAAGGCATTCACCTGCTCCTGAGTGATCTTGTGCCATTCGCTGAAGCCGAGGCTCTCGCCCTTGGCCGCGACGAACTCGTCCAGGCTGGCAAAGGTGCGCATGCTGCTCCCTCCGTCGTCAGGTCAGATAATGCCAAACAGCCGGTCACCGGCGTCGCCGAGGCCGGGCAGGATGTAGCCCTTGTCGTTGAGCCTGCTGTCCACGCAGGCGGTGACGACGTGGACCGGCACCGAGCCGGCCGGGAAGGCCGCGTCGAGCCTGGCCAGCCCCTCGGGCGCGGCGAGCAGGCAGATGGCCGTGGCCGCGGCGGCGCCGCGGTCCAGCAGCATCCTGATCGCGGTTTCCATCGAGCCGCCAGTTGCCAGCATCGGGTCGAGGACAAAGGTCGTCCGGCCGGTCAGGTCGGCCGGCAGCCGGGTCGCGTAGGTCGACGCGACGAGTGTCTCCTCATCCCTGACCAGTCCCACGAAACCGATGTCGGCCTCGGGCAGCAGCCGGGCTAGCGCGTCGAGCATGCCGATGCCCGCTCGGAGGACCGGCACGATCAGCGGAACCGGACGGGCCAGCTGAACGCCGTCGGCGGTGCCGACCGGGGTCTGGACCAGCTGAGGCTCGACCGTGAGGGACCGGAGGGCCTCGTAGCCGAGCAGCGTGGTGAGGTCATCCGCCAGCTGCCGGAACGCCGGTGAGCTGGTCTGTATGTCGCGAAGCGCGGTCAGCTTGTGGGCGACAAGCGGGTGGTCGACAACCGTCGTCAGCATGCCCATAGTGTGTCAGCCCCGACGATTCGCGGCATCCCGACCACGCTACGAGGTGCCCCTGACAGGAAATCGAAACTATGTTCTACTAGCGGAATGAGCGCTGTGATCCGGCCGGACTGGTGGAGCTATCCGGTCGAGTGCGC
This sequence comes from Streptosporangiaceae bacterium, assembly GCA_035631375.1. Taxonomy (GTDB): domain Bacteria; phylum Actinomycetota; class Actinomycetes; order Streptosporangiales; family Streptosporangiaceae; genus JAJYUU01. The sequence continues at coordinate 1,048 of DASQIW010000204.1, read as the reverse complement.
GGCCGGACATCCCTGGGGACCCGGCCGGGTCATCGTGGGCTGGATGCCGTGTGACTGCCCCAACGCTCGGTCGAATGAGGTGCTCGGTCACCTCTGGGTCCGGTGCAAGACCCAGGGCTGCCGCTCGATCTGGTACCGACCGCGCCACGACCGCGACCGGTTAGACGAGTGCCTAGCCCGGCGCCGCGATGACGCCGGCCAGCTCGGGCGGCTCGGCGCGGGTGAGGTCAAGGATGGCGGCGTCGGCCGGCTCAGGCAGCGCAAGAGAACCTGCGCTGGGCGCCGGCCGCGGCCTGCGTGGCTGCCGGCTCGCCGATGTCCCGCCGCGGCCCCGATAGATCAGCAGGCCGCTCACCGGATCGGGCACGGCATCGAGCGCGGCGCGCACCAGGGGCAGGCTGCGGAACGCGTCCCATTCCTCGGAGCTGTTGAAACACACCTCGAACGCGACGCCCCACGTTCCGGCGTGCCAGGTGCCGTCGAGCGCGCCGTTAGTCAGCGCTGCCTCGATGAGATCGGAATCGTAGGACTGCTGCCACTGGAAAGCCGAGAACTCCCCGTGCAGGACCTCGATCGACCACCACTCAGCCATTTGTTGAGATAGTACGTCTTTGGCCGGTCAGGCGAAAGGGCTTGATTGGCTGCCGGCTAGCCCGGCTGCCGGTCAGCCTGGCTGCCGGTCAGCCGCCCGGACGTCCGCGGTGAGCTCACTGACTGGCAGCCAGCCGTCGTGCTTCCACAGGATCTTCCCGGCGGCCGAGGTGAGGACGAACCACGGCTGATCCTGTACGCCGTAACCGTCAGCGAGGCGGCCGGTCGGGTCCAGCGCGACCGGGTAGCCAAGCGGCTTGCCGATGCTCGCCAGGTAGCCGCGAACGGCAGCCGGCGACGGCTCGGCCGCCTCCTCGTCGACTGCCACAAGCGGCGGCAGGCCGGCCCCGGCCGCTGCCCGCGCGTACTCCCGCAGGCCAAGCAGCCGCGCCCGCAGATCGGATGTCTGATCGAGCCAGGTTGCGAAGAACATGACCAAGTGAGCCGTGCCGCGCCC
>DASQIW010000203.1:0-17516 GCA_035631375.1 Streptosporangiaceae bacterium | reverse complement strand
GTGTCGGTGTCGAGCGTCAACTGGCCGGAGGCCGGCTCGGCGTCACGCAGCTCGCGGTTGAGGTAGCGGAGCGCCAGGTCGGCTAGGTCGAAGGAACGCTGGCCTGGCAGCGCGAGGTAGGCGGCCAGCGCGGTGTCGCTCGTCAGGCCCCGCAGCTCGAAGCCGTGGGCAGCCAGGGCGTGCACGGGACCTTTCGCGTCGTGCAGCGCCTTCGGCTGGTCAGGGTCGGCGAGCCAGGCACCCAGTGCTTTCTGATCCGCCTCGGTCAGTGCTGTGGGGTCGATGAAAGCCGCGGCGCCGCCAGGTGCGGCGATGGCGATTCCGGTGAGATGGCCGGTGCCTCGCCCCCAGCTGCCGGTCACGGCGAGGCCGGACCGGCCCGCAACACCCTCGTTCCCCTCTATCCACTCGGTGATCTCCTCCGGGCCGAGCATGACGGCGGCGACGTCGAACGCGGTGGCTTCGCCCGCGGCGGCCGCGGTGACGCCGATGCCGTTCGGCAGCGTCGAGTACAGCCGGTCCCGCAGCACGCGGAATTGAAGGGTGTCGAACAGCTGGTGGATCTGCTCGCGGTGCCACGGTACGGGACGCAGGTCCGCCGGGCCGACCTCCAGGTGCACGTCGCGGACCAGCCTGGTCAGCTCGCTGTTGCGCAGTACACCAGCCAGGTGGTCCCTGAGCGCGTCCCCAGCCTTGCCCTTGACCTCATCGACACGATCGACCAGGCTCGCCAGCGAGCCGAACTCGGCGATCCACCGGGTGGCCGTCTTCTCTCCCACGCCGGGGATGCCGGGCAGGTTGTCGCTGGGGTCGCCGCGCAGCGCCGCGAAGTCCGGGTACTGGGCCGGCGTGAGGCCGTACTTGGCCTCGACCGCCTGCGGCGTGAACCGTGCCATCTCGCTGATGCCGCGCATCGTGTACAGCACGGTGACGTGGTCGGTGACGAGCTGGAGGACGTCCCGGTCGCCGGTGACGATCAGCACGTCCATGCTGTCCTCGGCCTGTGTTGCCAGCGTGGCGATCAGGTCGTCAGCTTCATAACCGGGCACCGACAGCCGCTGGATGCCGAGCACGTCGAGCACCTCGAAAATCAGGCTCAGCTGGCTGCGGAAGTCGGCCGGAGTCTCCTTCCTGGTGGCCTTGTACTCGACGTACTGCTCGTGCCGGAAGGTCGGCTCACCGCGGTCGAACGCCACGGCGACATGCGTCGGCTGCTCGTCCCGCAGCACGTTGATGAGCATCGAGGTGAAGCCGTAGACGGCGTTGGTCGGCTGCCCAGTCGTCGTGGCGAAGTTCTCCGCTGGCAGGGCGAAGAACGCCCGGTAGGCCAGTGAGTGCCCGTCCAGCAGCAGCAGCCGCTGGCGGTGCCCTTGCCCGGCCTCGGCGCCCGCTCGAACCTGCTCCTGGCCTGGTGCGCCGTCCGTCGTTGCCACACCCGGAGTTTAGTGGGCGGGTCTGACAGGAGGGCAGGCGTTCGCGACGACCCGGCGCGATGCCCATACCCTGGCTGGCAGCTAACCGTAGTGAATCTGTGAGGCAGGCAACGTGGACATTTCGGCGTCGCTCTCGTCCGACCGCGAGCAGGAAATCATGGCGCTGTTCAACAGCGAAGGCGAGACGCTGCCTCATCGGATGGGCATCAGGATCACCGAGGTGGCGCCCGGTCGTGTAGTGGGCACCATGCCGGTGACGGGCAACACCCAGCCCTACGGCCTGCTGCATGGCGGAGCGTCCTGTGTCCTTGCCGAGACACTGGGCTCGTGCGGGGCCGCGCTGCAGGCCGGGCCGGGCCGGATCACGGTCGGCATCGAGATCAACGCGACGCATCATCGGGCCGCGACCAGCGGCGTGGTCACCGGAGTGGCGACGCTGATACACGGCGGCCGGACCATGTCCACCTTCGACATCGCGATCACCGACGAGGCAGGCCGGCGGGTGTGTACGGCCAGGCTCAGCTGCCTCCACCGGGACGCGGTGCCGGGCGGGCCGACGCCAGCCTGAGGTCTGACCGCGGAGCTGGCTGCCGCACTCCGTTTCCGCTGCCGGCGACAGTGGCCGCGGTTGTCAGTCGCATCCGAGCGGCGCGAAACGGTCAGAACCGGGCACTGCGGATCGGCGACCAATGTGACCCGGCGGTGATGTTTCCGTCATTCCTGCGGGGGATTCCCAGTGTCTTTGCGCGCCGCCGCCTGCCGTCGCTAACGTTGGTGGGCAGAGCGAGGGGACCGAGTAGAGAACGTGCCGGCCCGGGGAAGGCTGACATGGCACCAAAGGTTCGCTTGCTCGGCTAACCGTCGACCGCTTCCGGCTTCGGCGGCTGCAAGTGACGGGTGCCGGCCACGACGGGGGTCTGGTGGCCGGCCCCCGTCAGCTTGCCTCTTACTACGCGAACAGATTCCCGGCCTTGAGCGCCGCTTCCAGCCGGTCAGTCTTTCTTAGTTTCTGGCGCTCCCGTTGCCGGCTGACCTGGTGCGTCGTCGGTGGCATTCGCGGCGCCAGCCAGCACCTCCTCGGCCACCGCGCGCATCGTCTGGCGGCGGTCCATCGACGTCTTCTGAATCCACCGGAACGCCTGCGCCTCGGTCATGCCGCGGCGGTCCTGCAATGCACCCTTGGCGCGGTCGAGCAGCTTGCGCACCTCGAGGCGATCGCGCAGGTTCGCCGCCTCCGCGTTGAGCGCCGCGATCTCGGAGAACCGGCTCGCTGCCACCTCAATCGCGGGTACGAGATCAGCCTTGGTGAACGGCTTGATCAGGTAGGCCATCGCCCCCGCCTCGCTGGCTCGCTGCACGAGATCACGCTGCGAGAACGCGGTCAGGATGATGACCGGCGCAATCTGCTTCCCTGTGATGCTCTCGGCGGCGGAGATGCCATCCAGGCCGGGCATCTTGACGTCCATGATGACGAGGTCGGGACGGAGCTCCTCGGCCAGCTTGATGGCGGTCTCGCCATCGCCGGCCTCGCCGGCTACGACGTAGCCTTCCTCTTCGAGCATCTCGCGCAGATCGAGCCGGATCAGCGCCTCGTCCTCGGCTATCACAACGTTGAAGGGCGTCTTGGTCACGAGCGAAGCGTATCCAAACCCCGGTACATTAGCGCTCGGGCCTCCTGCAGCAGGGCGCAGGCGAGATGGCTTGTGCCATGCAGTGAGGAAGCTCCACGGGACACTAGAAGCTCGAAGTAGTTGGAGTAAATGCCCAGATCCTCCTGAGTTATGCCGAGATGGTGGAACGGCAGACACGGATGCCTCAAAAGCATCTGCCTCAAAAGGGCGTGCGGGTTCGAATCCCGCTCTCGGCACCAATTACCGCGCCAAAACTGTCGCTAGCGCGCGCAACAATGAATTCATGTATCCGCGTAAAACGGTGGAAACCGCCATGCTACTTTCGCGCATTGGCGTCCTGGACCGTGAGAATGCGCAGATCTGCGGCGTCTCGACTGAGGCAATCAGGCACTGGCGACGCGGTACGCGGCGTAATCCGGCCAGCCTTCGCCGCACAAGCCACTGTCCGCGTTGCGATGGTGACGCGTTAGACGGCTCCGCGTACGCCTATCTCCTTGGCCTTTACTTGGGCGACGGCTGCATCACCAGAGGTAGGAAGGGTGTGTACGCCCTCAACGTGGCATGTTGCAACGACTGGCCCGGCCTCATTGATGCCGCCCAGGTTGCAATGTCCGCTGTGATGCCGGCCTCAAGCGTCCCAGGCCAGTTTGCGCGCGGCTTGTTCCACTCGGATGGGTACCGGGGGCTGAACCGGATAAGGCGTAGGCTCCCCAGCGGCGACCGCTGGTACTCGTATCCTCGCTACCTCTTCGTCAACGAGTCGGCAGACATCCGCGGGCTGTGCGCAGAGGCTCTCGACACACTCGGCGTGGCATGGCGGTACTCCAAGCGGAACACGATCTCCGTTGCGCGCCGCGAGGCAAACCCGCTCCCACGGCCGACCCGGACCGTGGCACCATGGTCCGGCCAGCGATCGACGGGAGGATCGAGTGGACGACGGCTCGTTCGATCAGGTGCTCACCGCGGTGCGGCAGTTCGTCCGCGAACGGGTGATGCCGCGCGAGGACGAGATCGAGGAGTCCGACGCCATCCCGGATGACCTCCGCGCGGCGACAGCCGAGCTGGGCCTGTTCGGCTACGCGCTGCCGGAAGAGTACGGCGGCGCGGGGGTGTCCATGTCTCAGGACGTGCGGCTGGCGTTCGAGTTCGGCTACACCACGCCTGCCTGGCGGTCCCTCTTCGGGACCAACAACGGCATCGCCGGGCAGGTGATCGCCAAGTTCGGCGGGCCGGAGCAGAAGCAGGCGTTCCTGCCGCGGCTCGCAGACGGCGAGCTGATTGCCTCCTTCGCGCTGACCGAGTCCGAGGCGGGCTCGAGTCCGGCCGGGCTGAAGACCTCGGCGCGTCGGGACGGCGACGACTGGGTCCTGACGGGCAGCAAGCGCTTTATCACCAACGCCCCGCTGGCCGGCCTATTCGTCGTGTTCGCCAGGACGGACCCGGACGCGGAGGCCGGACGCGGGATCTCGGTGTTCGCCGTTGACGCCGAGAGTCCCGGCCTCACGGTGGGCCCTCGCGATCACAAGATGGGCCAGCGGGGTGCGTGGACCGCGGAGGTGCACTTCGACGACGTGCGGGTCCCGGCCGACCGGCTGATCGGCGACGAAGGGCGCGGCTACCGCAGCGCCATGACGGTGCTGGCCCGCGGCCGGCTCCACATCGCGGCCATGTGCGTGGGCACCGGGCAGCGCGTTCTGGACGAGTCAATCCGGCACGCCGCCGTCAGCAGGCAGGGCGGTCGGCCCATCGGCGACTACCAGCTCGTGCAGGCCATGCTCGCCGACTCCTACGCCGAGCTGGCGGCAGGTCGCAGCCTGGTGCTCACGGCTGCGCAGCGCTATGACGACGGCACGGACGTTGCGGCCGGGCCCTCGTCAGCCAAGCTGTATTGCAGCGAGATGGTGTCGCGGGTCGCCGACCGCGGCGTGCAGATCCACGGCGGGCTCGGCTACATGAGCTCGACCGTCGTGGAGCGGATGTACCGCGACTGCCGGCTCTACCGGCTCTATGAGGGCACGAGCGAGATCCAGAAGCTCATCATCGCGCGGGAGCTTCTTGCAGGTCAGCGGTCCTAGTCGGTTGGCTCACCCTGTCCTGATAACGCCGTACTGGGCGCAGGTAGAAACGATCTGGTTGGAGTCGGCCTGCATCTGCGACGCCGACCCGCCGAGACCACCGAGGTAGGAGTCCACCTTGAACGCGAAGGCCTGCAGCCTCTCGGACAAGTCCCGCGCCAGCCCGGGTGTCTTGCTCTTGGTCAGCACGAAATCGGCGTACTTCTGCAGTCCCGCCAGCGTGTTCGGCGGTCGATAGGACTCGACCTGCCTGCAGATGGCCGCATTCACGCCCGCCGCCGTGGCCGCTGAGGTGTGAGGCGAGGCTGCCGCACTCACGGACGAGGCCGGCGACGCTGCCGCGCTCGGCAGTGCGAAGGCCGGAATCGACGACGATCCGCTCCCACCGGAACCAGGAGAACTTCCGCAGCCAGCCACCGCGACGACAGCGCAGGTCAGCAGGACCCGGCCTAAGCGCATGGCGATACCGTACTGCGGGCGACGCTGGCCGCATAGATGGTCTGCGAGCCGCTGGATGATCAGCTAGCGGGGCGTCAGCCGGCCGTCGTCGAGGCCAAGCACCTCGTCGGCGAGATCGAGCAGCGCCGGGTCGTGCGTAGCCACCAGCGCGGTGATCCCCTCCCCCGCGACCACAGTTCGCAGCAGCCGCATGATCTGCCGTCCGGTCTCTGAGTCAAGCTGCCCGGTGGGCTCGTCAGCGATGAGCAGCTCCGGCTGGACGGCCAGCGCCCTGGCGATGGCCACCCGCTGCTGCTGGCCGCCGGACAGCTCGCCCGGCCGCTGGTTCACATGCTGGTCGAGACCGACCACGCTGAGCAGCATCCGGACTCGCTCGTCGCGTTCGGCCCGCGGCGCATGGGCGATGCGCAAGGGGATGCCCACGTTCTCGGCTGCCGTCAGCATGGGGATCAGGCCGAAGGACTGGAAGATGAACGAGACGGTGTTCCGCCGCAGCAGCGTGCGCTCCCGCGCACCCATGGCCGATACGTTGCGGCCGGCCACGAAAACCGCGCCGGTGGTCGGCGCGTCCAGGCCGCCCACGATGTTGAGCAGCGTGGTCTTGCCCGAGCCGGACCGGCCGGCCAGCACGATGAGCTGCCCTCGCCTGATGGTGAAGGACACGCCGCGCAGGGCGTGCACCGCGGTGTCGCCGTGCCCGAACGTACGAGTCACCTCCGCCACGTCGACCATCACGGACCCGTTGTCTGCAGTCGCAACGGCGGACGACTGGTCCGTCGCACCCGCTCGGGGACCTGCTTGCCCGCTCATCGGCGCTGCCCGTTCGCGTGGTCCTGGCCAGTCGAATTGCCCGCACCGTCAGGGCGGTCCGGCCACACCGCAATGTGGTCGGCCTCTGATTCCAGCAGGACCCGGTCGCGCATCTGGTGCTGCTCGACCATCTCGCGCGGCAACTGCACCCGGCCGGCCCGGTCGAGCACCGCGTACTCGACGGCGTGCCGGACGGAATTACCCAGCTCGTCAGCCGCTTCGTGGCGCAGCGTCTCGCTGGACGTCCGGCCGTCCCTGATCGCCACCGTGCGCCGCACCTGCCCTGATACCGCGGGGTCGTGCGTGACCACCAGAACGGTGGCACCGAGGTCGGTGTTGGCGGTCTGCAGCGCCGCGAACACCTCCTGCGCCGTCTGGCTGTCCAGCTCTCCGGTCGGCTCATCGGCCAGCAGTAGTCGGGGCTTGTTGGCGAGCGCCGTCGCGATGGCCGTCCGTTGCTGCTCACCTCCGGACATCCGAGCCGGCGTGCGGTCCGCGCAGTGCGCCACGCCGAGTACATCGAGCAGCTCCATCGATCTCCTGGCCCGCTCGCGCCGCCCGACCCCGCCGAGCCGCATCGGCGTGAGGACGTTCTGCAGCGCCGTGAGGTACGGCAGCAGGTTGCGCGACGACTGCTGCCAGACGAATCCCACCCGTGACCGGCGATACTCCAGGCGCTCCCGCGCGGACAGCGCGCCGATGTCCTGGCCGGCTACCCGGACTCGCCCGGCCGTCGGCGTGTCGAGACCGGCCAGGATGTTCATGAGCGTGGACTTGCCGCTGCCCGAGGCCCCGACCATGGCGACTAGCTCGCCCTGCTCGATGAGCAGGTCAAGTCCCTGCAGCGCCTGCACCTCGATGCCGGCCCCCGAGTAGATGCGCACGACCTGGTCGCAGACGACCAGCGCGCCCTCGCCGTAGCTCGCGCGGGCCCGATGCGCTTCGGCGCCGAGCTCGGCGATCCCGGCGGCAGCCGGGATCGCAGCGTCCGCACGTTCCGTCATGCGCATCTCCTCACGTCCGCCTTACCCCTCCATTCGAACGGAACGGGCTGCCTGGTGGCTAGTCACCGCCGTCTGGCTGGTCAGCGTTCCGATCGCCAGGACCAGCAGGCCGGCGGCAGACACCGCCAGCCAGACCGGGTCGATCCGCACCGGGACGCTGTCCGGCGACCCGGTGAACACCGATAGGCTCAGCGCCGGGCCGAGCAGCGGGCCCAGTACGGCCGCGGTGGCCGTCCCGCCGACGAGCACAGCCAGCAGCTGCGGCACCGCCTCCAGCACCGCGACCAGCCTGCCCTGGGCGGCCGACAGGCCCATCGTGCTCAGCCGGGCCAGCGTCAGCTGCCGTGACGGCGCGGACAGCAGCAGGCTGAGCAGCAAGACGAGCAGGCCGCAGACAACCGCGGCGGCGCCGCCAAGGGCGAGCGCCAGGTATGCGCCGTGCTGCAGCGGTGAGTCTTGGAGCGCGGCTAGTCGCCGCGCCCGGAAGATGATCTTCGCGCCGGGAGCCTGGCGCGCCACCGCCGCGGTGAGCGCCGTCTGGCTGACGCTCGAGCCGACGACCAGCAGCATGTACGACGCCGGGCGCGCGGAGCCCAGCATCTGCCGCGGCAGCACGACATAGCCGCCAGAAAGGCTGATGATCGCGGACATGCTGGGTGCCTGGCCGACGATGCGGATTCTGACCTGTTTGTCGACGACGTCCGCGCTGAAACGGCCGGCAGGTAGCACGGCCGCCAGATTCGGTGTGGCTAGTCCCGCTGCTATGCCGGCCTGGGTCGTGGCCGCGAAGCCGGCCGGCGGATGCGGCAGCGGCGTAGCGCTGACCAGCGCAGCGTACTGGGCCGGACTGACGGAAACCACGTTGAACTGGCGACCCAACGGCGTGGTCGCGATCGTGAGGTCTGCCAGCGCGACGTGTTGGACGCCGGGCGCGGCCATGACGGCTCGTGTCAGCGCCGGGCTGACCGGACCGGGACTGGTGATGACCGCGTCGGCTCCGGCCTGCTGCCAGGACGAGCTGACCTCACCAGTGAGCACGGCACCGCGCACCATGCCCGCGAACGAGACCAAAGCCAGTGCCAGCACGAGCGCGAAGGCGGGCAGCGCTGCACTGCCGGACGTCCGCGCAGCGCGGGCCAGTCCGAGAAACGCGGCGGCGCTCGCCCGCTGTCCCGTGACCCGGAGCACGCCACGCACGAGCACCGGATAGAGGCGGACGACGACGACGGCCACCCCGATCGCGAGCAGCACGGGCGCCGCGGTGGGATAGAGGTCCCCACCCGAGCTGATGCCCTGGTAGCGCAGCACCAGCAGGCCGCCGACGGAGCCGAGCACCAGGGCGGCTTCGACGACCAGGCGGCGCGCCGCGAAGACCCTGCCGAGCGGCTGGTCCGGCCGCACGCTCGCGGCATAGCCGCGGTGGATCCTGACTGTCATCAGCACCGGCCCGCCGAGCGCGGCGAGCACTTCCAGCCCAGCCAGATACCAGCTCAGCGTTACCGGCGCGGTCGGCGTGGTGGCCACCGCAAGGGCAGCCCCGGCCACGGCCCCGGGCAGAACGGTCACTGCACTACCGCCCAGGATGGCGCGCGCTAGCTGCGGCCGCGAGGCACCGCGGGCCCGCATCAGGGCGAATTCCTGCCGTCGCTGCTCGGTGAGCAGCCACCCGGCTAGCAGCACCACGACGGCTGCCAGCACGGCAAGGCTGACGGCGAGCAGGTCAAGGACGCGCGCCACGGCTCCGGCCTGGGCGGCGAACTCGGCGATGAGCTGTCCGGTACCTGAGGTGAGCTCGATCAGCACGGGGATTGGCTCCCCTTGCGCGGTGCTGACGTCGACGTGACCGGCGGTCGCGAGTGAGCCCTCCAGCGTCGACGGCAGCTGCGCTGCCTGCTCCGCCGTGAACCTGCCGAGATCGAGCGGAAACATCCAGCTCACCTGCGTGGTGCCGGTGTTGATCCGGCTCTGCAGGGGGCCGACAGCACTCGCCGGGATGAAGACGGCACCTGACCAGTAACCGTTTCCATCCCGGTCGATGATGACGAACTCGGGAGCGGCGACCAACGGGTTCACTGCCCAGAAAGCCGCGGAGCGGTGCCGCGGCGTCACGATCGCTGTGACGTCAAGGACGATTCCGGTACCTGGCAGGGGTAGGTGTGAGCCAACCGTGACACCGAACGAGCGCGCGGTCGATTGCGTGATTGCACCCTGTACAAGGACATTCGATCCGCTGGTCGCAGTGCCGCCGGGCAGCCTGCCAGCCACGACCCGCACGTTCTGTGCGAAGTTGTCGCGGTAGGTGAGCTCAAGCCTCGGCGGACGCGAACCATGCGCGGCACTGTCAGTAACGAATAGCAACTGAGTTGTCAGGCTGCTCCAGTCGGCCGCTGCCGGAGCCAGGGGCAACCCCTGCAGGTTGCCCCTGACCTGGCTCTTGGCCCGTTCGATTTCGCCCGCGGTCAGTCCGTGCGGCTGGCCGAGGCCTAGCGTGCTGTCGGCGACGGTGCCCATCACGGCCGTCTCGGTCGGTGGCGCAGCGGCGATGAAATTCCGGAATGCGGCGGTCCGCATCTGGGCTCCCGCGCGCGGGCCGACGACCGCGAGCAGCGTGCACAGGCACGCGAGCAGTCCGAGCGCAACAGCGGCGGCTGACGCTGAGCCCGTCAATGCACGCCAGCGCGTGGCGATCGTGACGCCGCCCCGCGTCATGCCATTGCCTCCGCTGCGCGAAGCTCGGCCGCAGGGTCGGGCTGCCGCACCGTGGCGAGAGCCGCCGCCAGCACGGGAACCGCGGCCAGGCAGGCGGCCACTCCGAGCACCCAGCCCAGGGGAACGATGACCAGCACGGACGGCACGGGCGTCGCGCCAGTGGCCGTCAGCGTGAGAGTCGGCACGATCACGTGCGCGAGGACGACGCCAACCACGAGACCGATGGTCGCCGCAGGGACGCTGATGAGCGCTTCCTCTATGCAGAACAACCCGGCCTGCATGGCCCCCGGCACCCCGAGCGCGCTCAGCAGCGCCCGCTGCACGCGCCGTTCCCTGGCGCTGGCAGCCACGCTGACGCAGAAACCGAATGCGGCGATGAGCGCAACGGCCACCGCAATCGCCGCCGCCGCGCGCACCGGAGCCGCTGACAGCGGGTCGCCCGCCAGCCTGCCGGCCAGCGCGGCCGCATCGCTCATTGTCCAGCCGCCGGGAAGGCCCGCGGGAGCCGCGCCGTTGACCGTGGCCAGCCACCATTCGGTCACCGGCAGGGTGCCACCGGCGCCCGCCGCGGCCAGTGCGTCTTGTACCGCGGCCTGATCCGCCACCAGCGCCGCACCCGTCGGGAAAGCCGACACGGTAGCGACCAGTTTGCAGGAGATCTGCTGGCCGGAGATGGGAACGGCGAACACGGCTCCGTTGCGGAGGCCATGTGTCGCCGCATACCCGGCCGCAGCGATGACGGGGATGGGCCGCCTCGCGGCCGGTATGTCGACGTCAATTTCGGCCTGGCCGGGCTGTGGCGTGGCGCTCGCTCCGGGATCCGGGCCGACGATCAGCGGTCCGTGGCCGGGATTGAACGTGATCTGCTCGGCCCCGCCCGCGGGCGCCTCGCGCACGATCGCCGGGTGGACGGCGCGGTCGGTCGCGCCACCGAGCCCCGACAGCTCGAAAGCAAGCCCGGGGTCGGCCGTCTGGGCCCCCCACGCCGAGAGCGCCGGTCCGATCGCGAACGGCCTGGGGAACGGCCCGGTCATGCGCTGGCTCACCGACACCCCGTCTAGTCGCAGCGCGGCTGACCCGACAGCGCGCTCGGCCTGCGGAGTCAGCGGAAAGGCAGGCATCGCGTAGTCCACCGCGATGCCGATCAGCCGCAGCGGATACCTGCCAGCCGGGTCGAGCCGCGCGATGAGCGTGTGCGGCCCGCCATCCGCTGCCATCGAGGTGGTCGGGACCGAGGCGGTCACGCCCTGTCCGTCTTGCACCACCAGAGCGGCCGACACGGGACCCAATCCGCTGGTCATGCTTGCGGTGATCGCCAGCCGGGCCGGATGGCCGGGCAGGAGCAGGCCGCCGCGGGCCCGCGTCGTGATAGTCCCGAACAGCTGCTGGACCGGGCGACTCGACAGGTCGGGGCGCAGAGTCACGGTGCGCGCAGCGAGCGCCGCGTCGATGACCAGGAGCGGCCCGGATGATTCCAGCGGCACGGCGCTCACCGGCATCGCGGTTGTCACGCCCGGCAGCGCGCTGATCCGGTACGTCTTCGCCGTGGGCCCGAATTGCGGCGGCTGCACGATCACGTCTGCGCCGGTAGCAAACGCAGCCTGATCTTTCAGCGACTGCCGCCAGCTGTCATATTGCGCCAGGGCCAGCGTGCTGGCGCCGACGGCGAGGATGACCAGCAGGGCTGGCCCGCTCTGCCGCAGCGGCCGCCGGCTGATCTCCCAGTTGGCCATGGCAGACCCAAACCGGCTGCCGCGTGCGGTGAGCCGCTCGAGGCCGCGCGCGACGACGGGCAGCAGCCGCAGCGGCACGATGGCGAGACCAGCCAGCGCAAGCGCTGGCGCGATAGCTACGACCGGGTCGATCCCTGAACCGCTGGCAATCTGCGCGGCTGCCGAATAGCCGCGTAGCTCTCGGACCGCAAGCACGGCCAGGACTATGAGCGCCACGTCGGCCCCCGCGGCGATTGCCACCGCGACCCGCGCGGCTCGACCCCGCCGGACGCGCGCGTCACCCGGCCGCGGCGGCCGGATGGTCGGCCACATGACGAAGCCCAGGGCGAGCACAGCCAGTGCGGCGGCCAGGATCCAGACGATCCAGCCGTGCACCAGCGCCGGTTGCGAGAGCCCGGTCAGGTGAGCCTGCAGTACAGCCGACAGATAGCCGCCCACGATCACGCCCGCGGCCGCGCTGATTGCGGTTCCGAGCGCGGCCTCGGCCAGGCTCAGCCTGATCAGCTGGCCGCGCGCTGCGCCACGAGCCGCCAGGATGGCGGTTTCCTCCTCGCGATAGCTGGCGAGCAGGCGGCTGGCAAGGGCGAGTGCAGCGCCGGCCAGCAGGAGCAGCTGCAGACCGCCGATGAGAATGAGCGACCTGGCGGTGGCTAGCCCGGCCGAGGCGTTCGTGAGCAGCTGCGGCATCTCGGTATTGACGGTGAGCTGCCCGGAGTTGTCGATCTCCCCCGCGGCCCTGCTGATGCTGCCGGCTAGTGGGATCAGCTCGGTTGGCCGGATGCTGGCCACGCGCGGCAGCGCCACGATGGACAGCTGGCTGGCGGTCAGCAGGCCGCTGCCGGGCCTGCCGAAGGCCGCCGCGGTGACGACAGCCGGCCCGTAGGAGATGAAGCCACTGGTGACTGCGACCCCCGACGGACCGATGACGTCGAGCCGCCAGTACGGGGCGGACGCCTGGCGCGGCCGGTACAGGCCGCTGATCTGCAGGCGAACCTGACCGCCCGTGGTCAGGTCGCGCAGACTCAGCACGGACCCCACGCTGAGCCCGAGGTCACCAGCAGCCTTGACCGGCAGCGCCGCTGGGATCGGTTCGCCTGGCCGCGGGCCGGCCGGCCACCTGCCGCGGACGAGCGTGGCATTGGCCGAGATGCCAGCCACGACGCCAGCCTGGATGGCCAGTACCGGACCAGACTGGTGCGCCTCCGGCACGGCCAGGTAGTCCGACCAGGTGGCTTGGTACACCCGGAAGGGGACCGCGCCGAGCGCGTGCGACAGGCGGGCGACTAACCCGGGCGCGGGCGAGCGGACACCGGCGCCGGCATCGCCGTCGACCTCGATCGACATGTTGCCTGCCTTCGCGAGCTCGCTGCTCACCGCGGCGGGCAGCGCGGTGTCATAGAAGCTCACCAGAGCCGTGACGAGGGCAGACGTGACCGCCACCGTCGCGGCGACGCAGCCCACCAGCAGCCAGGCCGAGCGCATCCGCCGCAGAGTGAAGGATCCGAGCACGCCGACCCTGGCTCCTCTCCCTTGACGGCCAGCCTTTATGCACCGTATGCGTCCGGGCGCCGGTCAGATAGCCTGCGCCGCACATGGTTACCAGACCGTTGATTGGTTCACGCGCCAACGGCGGACGGCAGGGTCAGTGCAGCACCTGCGGCGACGGCTCGGCCTGCTGCGTGGCGGGCCGCTGGCGGCGACGTCGCCGCAGCAAGGCCAGGTAAGCGCAGGCCGCAGCCAGCACCAGCAGCATCGCCAGCATGTTGGTCCGCAGGCCGAGCAGCCGGGGCGAGTAGTCGACCCGCAGGCCTTGCATGACGGCCGCCACGGCAGTCCAGAGGGCCGCGTAGAGGGCGAAAGCCTGGCCCCCGGACAGCGCGTACCGCCGGATGGCGGCGACGAGACAGGCCGCCACCACCAGGTCGAGGAGCGATTCGTAGAGGAACAGCGGCTGAAACGTCGCGGCCGACTGGAGCCCCGCCGCCCGGTGCTGCGGCGCGATGGCGACAGCCCAGGGCAACCCGGATGGCGAGCCGTAGAGCTCCTGGCTGAACAAGTTACCCCAGACCGAGATCGCCTGGGCGACAGCGAGCGCGGGGGCCGCCGCCAGCGCGATCTGGCCCGGGTCGATTCTGGTCCGGCGGCAGTACGCCCAGGCGGCGATCGCGGCGGCCGCGACCGCAGCGGCCACTCCCATCCCGCCGTCCCAGACGCGCAGCACGTCTGTCCAGTCCCGGCCAGGCCCGAAATACCGGCCGAGATCGGTCACGACGCTGTAGACGCGGGCGCCCACCAGCCCGACGGGCACAGCGACGGTGGCAATGTCGAGGATCACGCCCGGCCGGCCGCCAGCCCGCGTGTACCGCCGGTCCGTCAGCCACAGGCCCGCGACCACAGCGGCAAGCACGCACAGCGCATAGGCACGCACCGGGATGATCGCCAGATGCCAGACCCCGGTGGCCGGGCTGGGCAGGTACGCCACCGCCATGCTTGGACGTTACCCGCCAGACTGCCCTGTCGGACCACGCTCGCCGGGCGAATTACACCAGGCGGGCTACCGCAGGGGCGCCGTCGTCGGACTGATCGCGACAGGCAGCGACGTGGCACCGCACAGGTACTCGTCCACGGCGGCAGCAGCCGACCTGCCCTCGGCGATGGCCCAGACGATCAGCGACTGACCCCGGCCCGCGTCGCCGGCGACGAAGACGCCCGGCACGGACGTCCCGAAGCCGCCGTCCCGCGCGATGTTTCCCCTGGCGTCGAACTCAACGCCGAGGTCGGTCAGCAGCGGACCGCGCTCCGGGCCGGTGAACCCCATGGCCAGCAGCACGAGGTCGCACGCAATCTCCCGCTCGGTGCCGGGCACCGGCCGGAATCCGCTGGCCCCTGGCTCAACCTCGACGAGTGCCAGGCCCCTGACCCGGCCCGCCTCGTCGGCCAGGAACCGCTCGGTGGACACGGCGTAGACACGCTCGCCGCCTTCCTCGTGGGCGCTCGACACCCGGAAGATTGCCGGATACGTAGGCCACGGCTGGCCGGCCGGCCGAAGCTCGGGCGGCCTCGGCAGGATCTCCAGCTGGGTCACCGAGGCGGCGCCCTGCCTGATGACAGTGCCGAGGCAGTCCGCCCCGGTGTCGCCGCCGCCGATGATCACGACGTGCCGTCCCTTGGCCGAGATGGCCGGCTCAAGGACCGGCTCTGCCCCCGCCTCCAGCCGCCGCTGGCTGCCACGACGACCGCGCGCCTGACCGTTGTCGCCCTGTCGGGCGCCGGTGGCCGCAGCCACCGCGCGGTTGGCGAGCGGCAGGTAGTCCATGGCCTGGTGAATGCCGTCGAGGTCGGCACCGGGGACCGGCAGACTGCGCGCCACGGTCGAGCCGCACGCCAGCACGACGGCTGCGTATTCCGCCTGCAGCTGCGCCGTCGTGAGGTCGACGCCGGCCTCGACCCCGCAGCGGAACTCCGTACCCTCGGCCAGCATCTGAATGAGCCGTCGGTCAAGATGGCGCTTCTCCATCTTGAACTCGGGTATCCCGTACCGCAGCAGGCCGCCTGGTGCGTCGGCTCGCTCGAAGACCGTGACCGCGTGCCCCGCCCTGGTCAGCTGCTGGGCGGCGGCGAGCCCGGCCGGCCCCGAGCCGATCACCGCGACCTTCTTCCCCGCCGCCTGGGCGGCCGGCGCAGGCCGCCGCGGCGGAACCCAGCCCTCGGCCCACGCCCGGTTGATGATCTCGACCTCGACCTGCTTGATCGTGACGGGGTCCTGGCTGATGCCGAGCACGCAGGCTGACTCGCACGGCGCCGGGCACAGCCGACCGGTGAACTCGGGGAAGTTGTTGGTGGCGTGCAGCCGCTCGGCGGCTGCTCGCCAGTCCCCGGAGTGGACCAGGTCGTTCCACTCGGGGATCAGGTTGCCGAGCGGACAGCCCGAGTGACAGAACGGGATGCCGCAGTCCATGCACCGGCCGGCCTGCCGTTCGAGCTTGTCAGCGCCGAACTCGGTGTACACCTCGCGCCAGTCGGTGATGCGCACGTCGACCGGCCGCCGGGTCGGCGTCTGCCGCGGCGTGGTCATGAACCCGCGTGGGTCAGCCATGTGGAGCTCCCTCAGCCACTCGCCGCGGCCATGACAGCCTCACTCACGTCCGCGCCGTCCAGCTCGGCCTGCCGCGCCGCCACGAGCACGCGCTTGTAGTCGCGCGGCATGACGCGGGCAAACCTGGGCAGCGCGCCATCCCAGTCGGCCAGCAGCCCGGCCGCCACGGATGACCCGGTCTCGGCGTGATGCCGGCCGATCAGCTCGCGCAGGTAGTCCCCGTCCTCGGCGGTGAGCGGCTCTAGGTCGGCCATCTCGGTGTTGACCTTGCGCCGGTCGGGATCCAGCAGGTAGGCGATACCGCCGGACATGCCGGCCGCGAAGTTGCGGCCGACCGGGCCGAGCACCACGACCCGGCCGCCGGTCATGTACTCGCAGCCGTGGTCCCCTGTGCCCTCCGCCACCGCCGTCGCTCCGGAGTTCCGGACGCAGAACCGCTCGCCCACGACTCCGCGCAGCAGCATCTCCCCGCTGGTAGCGCCGTAGCCGATGACGTTACCCGCGATGATGTTGTGCTCGGCGGCGAACGGGGCCGACGCGGGCGGGGCCGCGATGATCCGCCCGCCGGACAGCCCCTTGCCCAGGTAGTCGTTCGCGTCGCCGTTCAATCGCAGGGTGATGCCGCGCGGCAGGAACGCGCCGAGCGACTGGCCTGCCGACCCGGTCAGCACCACCTCGATGGTGTCGTCCGGCAGACCATCGCCGCCCCACCGCCGGGTCAGCTCGCTGCCGAGCATCGTGCCGACCGTGCGGTTCACGTTGCGGACCGGCAGTTCCAGCCGGACCGGCGTGCCGTCAGCAAGCGAGCCTTCCGCCAGCAGGATCAGGGTGTTGTCGAGGGCCTTGTCCAGCGCGTGATCCTGGTCGGCGACCCGATGCCGGACGGCACCTGGCGGCAGCTCGGGAACGTGCAGCACCGGGCTCAGGTCGAGGCCGGCCGCCTTCCAGTGGCTGACGGCGGCCGAGGTGTCGAGCAGTTCGGCGCGGCCCACCGCCTCCTCGAGGGTGCGGAAGCCCAGCGCAGCCAGGTACTCGCGCACCTCCTGCGCCACGAACTCGAAGAAGTTCACGAGGAACTCGGGCTTGCCGGTGAATCGGCGCCGCAGCTCGGGGTTCTGGGTGGCAACTCCGACCGGGCAGGTGTCGAGGTGGCACACGCGCATCAGCACGCACCCGGCTACGACGAGCGGCGCGGTCGCGAAGCCGAACTCCTCGGCACCGAGCAGCGCCGCGACGATCACGTCCCGGCCCGTCTTGATCTGGCCGTCGACCTGCACGACGATCCGGTCCCGCAGGCCGTTGCGCAGCAGCGTCTGCTGGGTGTCGGCCAGGCCGATCTCCCACGGTGCACCCGCGTGCTTGATGCTGGTCAGCGGTGACGCCCCGGTACCCCCGTCGTGCCCGGAAATCAGCACGACGTCCGCATGCGCCTTGGACACCCCGGCTGCGACCGTGCCGACGCCCATCTCGGCCACCAGCTTCACGTGCACCCGGGCGAGCGGGTTGGCGTTCTTCAGGTCGTGGATGAGCTGGGCCAGGTCCTCGATCGAGTAGATGTCGTGGTGC
>DASQIW010000202.1:0-7308 GCA_035631375.1 Streptosporangiaceae bacterium | reverse complement strand
GCGACCGTCACGCTCACCCACACCGGCGGCGTGCTCATCCTCGGCCTGCTGCTCACTGCCACGGCGAGCCTCGCGGGCGAGGTCGTGCTCTCGTGGCTGGGGGTGACCAGCGGAGTCCTCATCGCCGCCGTAGGCGCCGCCATGCTCGTCGGCGTCCTCCGCCGCCGTGCCGCGGCTCAGGACCATCACCACGGGCATTCGCACGATCACGGCCACGGCCACCACCACGGGCACTCGCACGACCACGACCACGGCCACGGCCACGGCCATGACGATCACGATCACGGGCATTCGGACGATGCCACGTCAAGCCGGGGGCGACGGCTCAGCCTCGTCGGGATGGGGATCGCCGGCGGTCTGGTGCCGAGCCCCTCCGCTCTCGTCGTGCTGCTGGGTGCGATCGGACTCGGGCGTACCGCCTTCGGCCTGCTGCTGGTGGTCGCCTACGGAGCCGGGATGGCTGCCACGCTGACAGCGGCAGGCCTGGTGCTGGTGCGCATTCGCGATCGCTGGCCCTTGCGTCCGCGGCGGTCGCTGGCCCGGCTCGCGGCGCTGGCGCCCACGGGAACGGCCGCGCTGATTCTCTTCGTCGGCCTCGGCCTGGCGGGCCGCGCCGCGCTCGGACTGGTCTGACCGGTCCGAGTGCGGACGCCGCTGCGAGGCTGGCGTCAGGCCAGCGGGAGCTGGGTGACGAGGGGCTGCGTCGGGGTTGTGGAGCCGCCCGCAGGTTCGCGGCTCACGCCGATTGCCTGCGCGCCGCGCACACCGGAGAGCAGCTCGGTGGCGCCGGTGCTGCCAGCAGCGAGGACTCCGGCACTGCGTGGGGTGCCGTGGCTGATCACCCACAGCTGATACGTGTGGCCCGATCCGGGGGAAGGCAGCCTGGTGAGCACGGCGACCGCCTTATCCAGCGACGGCGACGAGATGACCGTGACGTGCCCGCCCTCGGTCACGGTCGTGCCGTACAGGCGGGCGTCCGGGGCGGCAAGTACGGCCGCGATCTGCTTGTTCTCGGTCGACACCGTCGAGTTACGGGAGAGACCAGAATGACTCGCGACCTGATACCCGACCGCGCCCGCGCCCCCGAGGGCGAGGACCGCGGCGGCCGCCGCGACCAGCCGTTGCCAGCGCACTGCCGGAGTGCGGGGCGCCTCGCGCCCTGCCCGCCGGGCCTGCGGGGTCACCGCCGAGCGGGCGAGCACGGCGGCGCGCAATCCGGGCGGCGGCGCTTCCGCGGTGCCGTCCGAGAGCGCCGCCATCGTTTCGGTGAGCTCGGCGACCTCGGCCGCGCAGGATGGGCACTCGGCCAGGTGGCGGTCGAATCGGGCTCGCTCCAGCTCGTCGACGGCGTCGAGCGCGTATGCGCCCGCGAGCGTGTGAATATCCGTCATCGGAGCGCCACCCCCAGGCAGTCGCGAAGCCGGATCAGACCGTCTCGCATCCTGGTCTTGATGGTGGGGAGAGCGGCGCCGAGGCGCTCGGCGACGTCGCGGTAGGTGAGGCCGCCGTAGTAGGCGAGCAGGATCGACTCCCGCTGGATGCTGGTCAGGGTTTGCAGGCAGCGGCGCACGGCCTGCTGCTCCTGCCGCGCGGTGACCTCCGCGATGACCTCATCGAAGGGGATGCTCGCGGTGCTGGCGCGGCGCTCACGGTCGGCGGCGGCCTGCTCGGCGCGCACACAATCGACAGCGCGGTGATGCGCGATGGCGAGGATCCAGCCGGCCGGCGAGCCCCGCTCGCTGTCGTAGCGAAATGCGGTGCGCCACACCTCGACCATCGCGTCCTGGGTGACCTCCTCGGCGAGCGCCGGATCACGCACGATGCGACGGATCAGGCCATAGACCCGAGGGGCGATCGCGTCGTAGAGGGCAGTGAAGGCACCCTGCTCGCCCGCCGCGACACGGTACAAGAGGTGATCGAGGTCGGGTGGCGCTGGCTGTTGCGGACGCTCCAGCGTCCGTTCCGGCTCCGGTGTCACCGACACCCTCCGCGACAGGTAGACCGCCATACAGGCTGTTCGGAGCCTAAGGCCCTGCGGATGGGTTGGGCAATCGGTGCGGTGAGTTGCGGGAGGTCGTCAGTCTGGACCCGCGAGGGGGAGGTGGACCTGGAAGTGCGTGTCGCCGGGAACGGACTGCATGCGCAGGTCGCCGTGATGCCGGCCGACGACAATCCGCCAGCAGATGTCCAGCCCGAGACCGGTGCCCTGGCCAACCGGCTTGGTCGTGAAGAAGGGCTCGAAGATCCGCTGCTGGATTTCTTCTGGCACTCCCGGCCCGGTGTCGCCGATGTCGACCAGAAGCTGGTCGCGGTCGGGGGCGGTCCGGATGGTGAGCGTGCCGGCGCCATCCATGGCCGATACCGCGTTGTCAATGAGGTTGGTCCAGACCTGATTGAGCTCGCTGGGGAAGCACGGGATGCGCGGGAGGTCGCGGTCGTAGTCGCGGACGACGGTGATCTCATCGCCGAGCTTGCCGCCGAGCATGGCCAGCGTGCTGTCCAGCAACTCGTGGATGTCGACCACCTGATACGGCGCCCGGTCCAGCTGCGAGTACTGCCGAGCGGCACCCACGAGCGCCGAGATGCGGGCAATCGAGTCGGTGATCTCGGTCAGCAGCAGCTCAGTCTCGATGCTGTCAGCCAGCCAGTGCACGCTGCGTTCTAGCGTGACGCTCTCGTCCGCGCCATCTCCGGCTGCCTGACCGGCTGCGGCGGCCAGGTTGTCGAGGCAGCCTGTATCGATGCCGGCCTGCACGAAAGCGGGCGCGAGCTGCCAGCCGTTTGTCACGCTGTGGTCGCCGAGCCAGTCCGTCAGGGCATCCTCAAGATCGGCCGCCTCCAGCGGGCCGGGCGCTGCCCGCCGCGCCCCTGGCCCGGTCGTCTCGTCGAGCAGCTTGACCAGCACTTGCAGCACAACATCGTCGTGCCGCCCGGCGGCGATCGCCGGGAGCTTGTGCCGCAGCTTGATGAGGCGCTCTCGCAGCGATGCGGTAGCGCGGACCGCGGCGGCGGCCGGGTTGTTGAGCTCGTGCGTCAGCCCGGCCGTCAGCGACCCGAGCGCGAGCAGCCGCTCGCGCTGCCCGATTGCCTCCTGCATGTTCCTGGTGCCGAAGAACAGGCCCTCCAGCAGGTGCACCGCCATCGGGAACCAGCTGTTCATCAGCTCGGCGAATCGATCGGCGTCGAGCACGAAGAAACGCGAGCTCTCGGTCGCGCGCATGGACTGCAGGTAGACCTGCTGCACCCGGTCGCCCAGGTAGGCGTTGAACGCGCCGGCATAGGCGCCGGAAGTCGTCGTCCGGCTTACCTCGATCTCGTCGTCGCCGATGCGGCGCGTGAGCGCGACACCGCCGGACAGCAGCACGTAGAACTTCTCGGCCGGCTCACCCTCACCGTAGACGAGTCCGGTCTCGACGACCTCGACCCGGCCGTGCTCGCAGAGCCACCCCAGCTGGTCGTCGGACAGCTTCTCGAACAGGAACAGGCTGCGGAGCTCGTCCGCGCTGCACGTTGCCGTCGTGGTGCTCACAGCTTCTCCAGGTATCGGTGAACGAGCATGACCGCCATCGCGCCCTCACCCACGGCGGATGCCACCCGCTTGGCTGACTCGGCCCGCACGTCCCCGGCCACGAACACACCGGGCACGCTCGACTCCAGGTGGTAGGGCGTCCGGTCAAGCGGCCACGCGGCCGGTAGCTTCCCCTCGTCCAGCAGGTCAGGGCCGGCCAGCACGAAGCCGTGGTCGTCGCGCACGAGCACGCCGTCGAGCCAGTCGGTCAGTGGCGCTGCGCCGATGAAGACGAACAGATACTGGGCCTCCACTTCCTCGGTGGCACCGGTGTTGGCGTCACGCAGCGTCAGCCGCTCCAGATGGTCGGTGCCGTGCGCCTCGACGACTTCCGTGCACACGCGCACGGTGATCTGCGGGATGTTCTCGACCTGCTCGATGAGGTAGTGCGACATCGACTTGGTCAGCGATGGCGCCCGCACCAGGATGGTCACCTCGGCGCCGTGCTTGGCCAGGTACACCGCCGCCTGACCCGCCGAGTTCGCCCCGCCCACGATGTAGACCTGCTGGCCGGCGCAACCGGTTGCCTCGGTCAGTGCGGACCCGTAATAAACACCGCGCCCGGTCAGATCAGCGCAGCCTGGCGCGGTGAGTTGCCGATATGTCACGCCGCTCGCCAGGATCACGGTGTGCGCCGCGATTGCCGAGCCATCGGCGAACCGGACCAGCCGCGCCGACCCCTTGAGCTCGAGTCCCGTCACCTCCCGGGTGGTGAGGATCTCGGCCCCGAACTTGCCGGCCTGCCGCCTGGCCCGTGCCGTGAGCTCGGTGCCGGAGACGCCGTCAGGGAAGCCGAGATAGTTCTCGATGCGGGAGCTCTGGCCTGCCTGGCCGCCGGTGGCCATGCGCTCGACCAGAACCGTGCGCAGGCCTTCCGAAGCCCCGTACAGGGCCGCGCCGAGCCCGGCCGGCCCGCCGCCGATCACGATGAGGTCATAGAACTTAGCCGACGGAGTCGTGACGAGGCCCACTTTGCCCGCCAACTCGGAGTCGGATGGCTCGATGAGCCGGCTGCCGTCCGGGGTGATGACGACCGGCAGCCGCAGGTCGTCGGTTTCAGCTGCCTCGAGCAGCCTGCGGCCTTCTGCCTCATCGCTGCCATACCAGCGGTACGGAACCATGTTGCGGGCGAGGAACTCGCGCACTTCCGACGAGCGGGCCGACCAGCGGTGCCCGATCACCTTGGTCTCCGGGACCGGCCGGTGATCAGCCGACAGCCACGACTCCACCATGCCGTCGACGACCGGATACAGCTTCTCTTCTGGCGGGTCCCAGGGCTTCAGCAGGTAGTGGTCGACGTCGACGACGTTGATCGCTTCGATCGCCGCACCGGTATCCGCGTACGCGGTGAGCAAGGCACGGCGGGCGCTGGGGTAGATGTCCATGGCGCGCTCGAGGAACTCGATCCCGTTCAGCTCCGGCATGCGGTAGTCGGCCAGGATCACCGCGACCAGGTCGCCGCGGAGCTTCATCTGCCGCAGCGCGTCCAGGGCCGCGGCGGCCGACTCGGCTCGCACGATCCGGTGCTGCTCGCCATACCGACGGCGAAGGTCCCGCGCCACCGCGCGGGAAACATCCGGGTCGTCATCGACGGTCATGATGGCCGGCCTGGGCTGTGCCGGTGCAGGCTCCATCTGGCCATCGTAAGGACCCCGGCGCTCGGCCGCCTAACCACCGCCGGCGCCATGCGGCATTGACCCGGACGTTCCCCGTTACCCTCTCAAAAGCCGCTATCCGGGCGGCTGCGCACCGGCCGGCGGCGGCCCGCGTGGGACACTGTCACGGTGCCCGAAGCCGAGGTCGCGCGTGACCTGAGGTCACGCGGAATCAGCGACGTCGACACGACTCCGCGACGGCTGGCCGAGTACTCAAGCGACGCCTCCCTCTACCGGGTGCTCCCGGCGGCCGTAGCCTTCCCGCGCGCGGCGGACGAGATCGCGGTGATCCTCCGGACCTGCCGCGACCACGGGGTGCCGCTGACCATGCGCGGGGCCGGCACGTCGATCGCGGGCAACGCCGTCGGGCCCGGCGTCGTGCTCGATGTGTCCCGTTATCTCACCCGGGTCATCGCCGTCGATCCGGACAAGCGGACCGCCACCGTCGAGCCCGGCGTCGTGCTGGACGACCTGCAGCGGGCGGCGGCCAGGCACGGCCTGCGGTTCGGGCCCGATCCGTCCACGCACAGCCGGTGCACGGTCGGCGGCATGATCGGCAACAACGCGTGCGGTTCGCGGGCGCTTGGCTACGGCCGGACCGCGGACAACGTGCTCGGGCTGACCGTACTGACCGGGGGCGGCGACTGGCTCGACACCATGGCCGCCACTGACCAGGCGGGCGTGGCCGATGCTGGCACACCGGTGCTGACCGGGCTCAAGGACGTGGCCGCCGGTTACCTGAGCGTGCTGCGCACCGAATTGGGGCGGTTTCCCCGGCAGGTTTCCGGTTACTCGCTGGAGCATCTGCTGCCTGAGCGCGGCTTCGATGTCGCGAAGGCCCTCGTCGGCTCGGAGGGAACCTGCGCGATCACGACGAGGGCCACGCTCCGGCTGGTCCCGGTACCCGCCAGGACCGCGCTGGTGGTGCTGGGTTACGACACCCTCGCGGACGCCGCCGACGCAGCGCCCGCGCTGCTGCCGTTCCGCCCAACGGCGATCGAGGGGCTGGACGCACGGATCATCGACCTGGTCCGGGCCGAGAGCGCAGGACCAGGCGCGCCCGGCCGGACGCGGCTGCCTGACTTGCCGGTCGGCGGCGGCCTGCTGCTGGTCGAGGTGGGCGGGGCGACCGAAGCCGACGCTGCCGCGGTGGCGCGACTGGTTGCCGCGGCAGCCGGCGCGCGCGCCTCGGTGATCGCTGCAGACGAGCGGCAGGCTGCCGCGATCTGGCGGGTCAGGGAAGACGGCGCGGGGCTGGTGGCCCGGCCCGCCGGTGGTCGCGCTCATCACGCAGGCTGGGAGGACGCGGCGGTTCCGCCCGAGCGCCTGGGCAGCTACCTGCGCGGCTTCGAGTCGCTGCTGGCCGAGCACGGCCTGCACGGGCTGCCTTACGGGCACTTTGGCGACGGCTGCGTCCACGTCCGGCTGGATTTCGGGTTCTCCGAGCCGGGCGGGCCGCAGGCCTTCCGCCGGTTCCTGCTGGATGCCGCCGACCTGGTCGCCGCTCATGAGGGATCGCTGTCGGGGGAGCACGGCGACGGGCGAGCGCGGTCGGAGCTGCTGCCACGGATGTACTCGGCGCAGGCGCTGGCCGCGTTCGGCGCGGTCAAGGCCGTGCTTGATCCGGACGATGTGCTCAATCCGGGCGTGATCGTCGCTCCCCGTCCGGTCGACGCGGACCTGCGGCCGGCCCGCCCGCATGCTGACCTGGCGGGCCTGGCCTTCCGGTACGCAGGCGACGACGGCGACTTCGGCCGCGCGGTGAGCCGGTGCACCGGCGTGGGCAAGTGCCGCGCCGACCTGACCGGGGCGGGCGGCGTCATGTGCCCGTCGTTCCTGGCCACCCGCGACGAGAAGGATTCCACGAGAGGTCGCGCGCGCGTGCTGCAGGAGCTGGTGAGCGGCGGGTTCCCGGCCGGCTGGCGCGCGACTGAGGTCGCGCAGTCGCTCGACCTGTGCCTGGCGTGCAAGGCGTGCTCGGCCGACTGCCCGACCGGCACGGACATGGCCGCTTACAAGGCCGAGGTGCTGCATCAGCGGTACCGGCGCCGGCTGCGCCCGCCCGCGCACTACGCGCTCGGCTGG
>DASQIW010000201.1:0-3071 GCA_035631375.1 Streptosporangiaceae bacterium | reverse complement strand
GGTGCCGTCAGGCTTTGCGAGGTCGACCCACGCATGGTGATCCCGAGCCGGTGCCCGCTTGCCCCATGGGGACGAACGGACAGCTTCGGAGTGGTCGATCGCGCTCGGGACGACACGGAATCCTCGATCGGCGAACCAGGTGTTTACCTCCGTGAGCGCCGTGTCTCCCTCGGGTTCCTCTGCCCCGGGAACTTCTTGTGCCATGCTGCCTAGTCTCCTCCGTTTCCTCGCAGGCGCCGAACCCAGGTGAGTGGACTCCGGGTCTAGGGTCGGCGCAGCCGACCGCATGCGACGCGACCGCAGGGAGCGCCCTAGTACTCCAACGGCACTTCGTGATCTTGTGATGCGGTGGGGCTGGACGGGGCGCGGCTACTGATTGATCATCGCGAGTTGTGAGTACTGTTGATGATCTTGCTGCTGCTGGCGGCGGGGTGGGCCCTGCCTTGTGGCGGCCGATGCTTGATGAGTTGATGGGGCGGGTGGCGGCCCGGTTTGGCCGGGTGGAGCCGCGGCGGACGGCGCGGGCGTTCGTGGCTGGGTTGCTGTCGGGTACCGAGCGCAAGAATTGCTGGTGGCTGGCTGAATGGGCGGGGCACCATAGCCCAGATGCGATGCAGCGGCTGCTGCGTACTGCGCGCTGGGACGCTGACTTGATGCGCGATGACCTGCGCAGTTTCGTGGCCGAGCACTTGGGGCACCGGGATGGGGTGCTGATCGCGGATGAGACCGGGTTCGTGAAGAAGGGCACCTGCTCGGCCGGGGTCCAGCGGCAGTACACAGGCACGGCGGGCAGGATCGAGAACACCCAGGTGGGGGTGTTTGTGGCGTACGTCTCGCCACGGGGCCGGGCGCTGATCGATCGTGCGCTCTACCTGCCCCGGTCGTGGGCTGGCGACCCGGATCGCTGCCGAGCCGCGGGGGTTCCGCCCGGCACGGTGTTCGCCTCCAAGCCCGCGCTGGCCAGACAGATGCTGGCCCGCGCGCTGGATGCCGGGGTCCCGGCGGCCTGGGTGGCCGCTGATGAGGTCTATGGCGCCGACCCTGCCTTACGCGCCGCCCTGGAACGCCGCGGCACCGGGTATGTCCTGGCCATCGCGTGCCACCGGCGGGTCACCAGCGGCGGCGTCACCCTGCGCGCCGATGACCTGGCGGCCCGCCTGCCCACCCGGGCCTGGCAGCAGTTGTCGGCGGGCCCGGGGGCGAAAGGGCCACGCTACTACGACTGGGCCTGGGCTGCCCTGGATGGCTGGGCCTGCCGCTGGCTGCTGATCCGCCGCAACGCCACCACCGGCAAGCTGGCCTTTTACCTGTGCTGGGCGCCACGCGCGGTCCCGCTGGCCACCTTGGTACGCGTCGCGGGCAGCCGCTGGGCAATCGAGGAATCGTTCCAGGCAGCCAAGGGCCAGGTCGGCCTCGACCATTACCAGGTCCGCGGCTGGACGCCGTGGCACCGGTTCGCCACCTTGGCCATGCTCGCCCTGGCCTTCCTCGCGGCTGCCGCCGCCACTACCTGGCCCGCGCCCGATCCTGGCCACCCAGGCAGCAGCCCCCGCACGGGCGCCCTAAGCATGGCCGAGATCCGCCATCTCCTCTGCCCGCTGCTGACCAGCTCAGCCCGGCGGCCCACCGCCATGCTGGCATGGTCTGCCTGGCGGCGGCGATGCCAAGCCCGCGCACGCCGCTCCCACTACCAGCGAAGACAGGCCACCACCCGCGCCGGCCCGGGGCCGCCCGCTGCTGTCCTTCCACGCCACCGTGACCAGGCTGCACGGCCAGACCCCGGCAGGCTCGATCACCACCGCTGACCATCGTCACCACAGCGAGCGAGCCGACGCGGGCATGCGGCAAGATGACCGCCATGGCCAACACCAGGCGCATCAAGCCGGGTGCCTCAACCGCCCCAGCCCGCACCGTCCACACCATCAAGGTCACCCTCGCCGGGTCACAACCACCGATCTGGCGCCGCCTGCAGGTCCCCTCCACCCTCACCCTGCGCGCCTTGCATGACGTCCTCCAAGCCGCTTTCGGCTGGGAGGACTACCACATGTGGGTCTTCGAGACCCCGCTCGGCCGCTACGGCCTGCCCGACCGCGACCTGGAAATCAGCAACGCCGCCGCCGAACGGCTCGATCAGGTCGCTCCCCGCAAAGGCAGCCGGCTCGGCTACACCTACGACTTCGGCGACGACTGGGAACACATCATCATCACCGAAGCCATCACCAGCCCCGAACCGGGCATCGCCTACCCCCGCTGCCTCACCGGCCGCCGCGCCTGCCCGCCCGAAGACTGCGGCGGCATCTGGGGCTACGACTACCTCGTCGAGATCCTCACCGACCCCGGCCACGAAGAACACCAAGAACGACTCGAATGGCTCGGCCTGGACTCAGCCGACCAGTTCGACCCCGCAGCCTTCGACCCAGCCCAGGCAAACACCGCGCTGGCCGGCCTCGCGGCCATCCTCATCAAAGACTGACCGCCGCCACGCCCACCCCACGCTCGCAAGATCAACGCTGCGCTAGATCACGAAGTGCCGTTGGAGTATTAGGCTACGTAGCCGCTTGACGATCCGGCGTAGGCGGACCTGTTCGAGGGCCGCTGGCAGCTTCTCGCCTACAACATCATCTTCGGGCCCGCGTACTCACGCGGCGCCTGCCCTGGGTGTACCAGCCTCGCCGACGAGCCGGACGGGACGCTGGTGCACCTTCACCACCGCGACGTGACCCTGGTCTGCTTCTCGCGCGCGCCGATCGGCCCGCTGCTGGCCTACCAGCAGCGGATGGGCTGGCAGTTCCGGTACGTGTCGACCTACGGCACCGCCTTCCCGTACGACTTCAGGCTGGGGATGACCGAGGAGCAGGCCCAGCAGGTCCCCCAGGTCCAGGCGATGATCGACGATCCGCCCGAGGAGCTTGCGGAGTGGTCGGAGCAGCTCGGAGCCGAGCTGAAGGACAGCCTGCGCGAAGGCCCCGGGTGGATCGCCTTCGCGCGCGAGAACGGCAGCGTCTACCACACCTACACGGTGATGGCACCAGACCCCTTCGTCGCGCCCTATCACTCGTTCCTGGTCGAGC
>DASQIW010000200.1:0-2885 GCA_035631375.1 Streptosporangiaceae bacterium | reverse complement strand
CCCGGCTATGTAGGGATAGGCCTCCAGCGCCGCGTCACCGGCCTTGCGGTCAGCCGCGTAGTTGTCCTTGCCGCCCAGCCAGTAGTCGTAGACCCGGGCGATGTGGGCCACGCTCGTGTCGAAGGTCGGTCTCGCTGGCGGGCCGCCACTGGGTGAGCGGCACCAGCCCCGGCTCGACCATCTCCAGTCCGGCGAAGAACGAGGCGACTTCCTCACGGTTGCGAAGCGTCTGCTTCTCGTGCATGAGCTCCCGGAGCCGGTCGTGTGCCTGGGTCCGGGCCGGTGACGCCATGATGTCGGACGACAAACAAGAAATGGCCAGGTAGCTGCCCGGCGGGACCGCGTCGACCAGCTTCGCGACGGCGCCGTTCGGATCGGCTTCGTCGTCGATCAGGTGCAGGATCGCGATCAGCATGATCGCCACGGGCTGGTTGAAGTCCAGGGTGGACTTGGCCTCGGTGAGGATCGTGTCGACGTCGCGGAAGTCGGCGTCGAGGTAGGCCGTGGCGCCCTGGGGACTGCTGGTCAGCAGGGCACGCGCATGGGCGAGCACGATCGGGTCGTTGTCGACGTAGACGACGCGGGCGTCGGGCGCTATTTCCTGGGCGACCTCGTGCGTGTTGTTCGCGGTCGGGATACCGGTGCCGATGTCCAGGAACTGGCGGATGCCCGCCTCGCCCGTCAAGTAACGGACGACCCTGGCCAGGAACGCCCGGTTGGCGCGGACGCCCCCGGCTATGTAGGGATAGGCCTCCAGCGCCGCGTCACCGGCCTTGCGGTCAGCCGCGTAGTTGTCCTTGCCGCCCAGCCAGTAGTCGTAGACCCGGGCGATGTGGGCCACGCTCGTGTCGAAGGTCGGTCTCGCTTGGGGGCCCGTTGTGCTCGTCGCGTGCTGGACTGCCGAAGTCTCGTCCGTTGTCACTGGCGTGCCCTTTCCTGGCGGGGGGCGGAGGGGCGGAGGCTGCCATTTCTCGGGCAATTATCCGAATCCTATTCCAGTCGCCAGGAGCTGGCAGGGTGGCCCATCTCGGAGGGCCGATTTGATCCCTGGCGTCCTGGAGCGCGCCAGAGTTGCACCCCTAGTAGTAAGCCGATCGGCCAATGGCGAACTGAACTAGCGATGCGCGAGAAACGTGGTGTCAGGTACGCACCAGTGGGGAGCGCACGAATGAAACGTCTCGCCATCGCCGTGGTCGCGGCGGTCGCCGCCGGCGGTATCGCGGCAGCTCCGGCCCTTGCCGGGTTGCGCGGGAACCCGTCGTTCAGCCAGCAGATCCAGGTTCCGGCACCCAGGCAGGCCAAGCAGCCGAGCTTTCCGCCCAGCGATAGCAGCACAGCAGCCCGCTCCGAGCCCGGCGACGACAGAGGCGGCCTGAGCCCTAATCCTGGGCCTAGCGGCGCTCGCCCCAGTGTCACGCCGTCTGCCGAGACCAGCGACGATCACGGCGGCGGCTCGGGCGGTGGAGGTCCGGGCCCGGGCAGCAGCGGCAAGGGGAGTGTGACCGGGTCATGATCGCAGAGGCAAGGGTGCTGGGCCGGTCATCGCAGGGCTGCGGCCCGTCCGACTGGGACGACTGGCTTCCGGCGGCGCCCGTCAACTGGGTGGTCTTATCCGAGCCCCGGGAGAAGGAGGGCACGGACCGTCCGCTGCCCGTGCTCCGGGTCGTGCTCCCCGTCGCGGTTATCGCTGTCGTCGTGGCTGTCGTCGTGGCAGTCGCTGGCTCACTGGCCAGTAGCCGCATCGCCGAACAGCAGGCCGTGCACGATGTCGCGGAGATGGCGAACGTGATCGCCGACAGCGCGGTCGCGCCGGTGCTCACTGACTCGATGCTGACCAACCAGGCCCAGGCGAGGCAGCTTCTCGATCCGGTGGTTCACCGCGCCAAGCAGACCACCGGGCTCGTCCGGGTGAAGCTGTGGCGTCCGGATGGCACCGTGCTGTACTCCGACGAGCCGAAGCTGATCGGTGCCACCTTCCCGCTCGACGATGCGGCTCGCTCGAGTCTGGCCGACAATCGTGCTGAGGCGGGCATCAGCGATCTCAACCGTCCCGAGAATCGGTTCGAGCGGGGCGACGGGAAGCTTCTTGAGGTCTACCGTCCGATCTGGACGCCTGGCGGGCAGCCGCTGTTGCTGGAGACGTATTTCCGCTACGACACCGTCAGCCAGCGCAGCGCGCAGCTGTGGCGCGGTTTCGCCGGCGTCATGCTCAGCAGCCTGGCGGCCCTGGTGCTGCTGCTCGTGCCCGTCGCCTGGCTGGCTGCCGTCCGGCAGCGGCGAGCCCGCGCGCAGCGCGAGCAGTTGATGCGCCGTGCCCTCGATGCCTCAGCCGACGAGCGTCGCCGGATCGCCGCGACACTGCATGACGGAGTGGTGCAGCAGCTGCTGGCTGCCTCCCTCAGCGTGGCCGGACAGGAGGCGCGTGCACGGTCGGCCGGTGACCACGGTCTCGCCGACCAGCTGCAGTCGGTCGCCGGCACCATCCGCGGCGGTGTAGCCGGATTGCGGTCGCTGCTCGTCGACATCTACCCGGCCAGCCTCCATAGCGCCGGGCTCGCGAGCGCGCTCACGGACCTCACCAAGGGCGCGGCAGGACACGGCCCCGAGGTGGATCTGGAACTCGATGCCGAGGCGGCGGACTCCGCGCCGGAACAACAGCAGGAAGTGATATTCAGGATCGCGCAGGAGGCGGTGCGCAACGCGGTGCGCCATGCCGGGGCTGAGCACGTGACCGTTCGTCTGTTGGCGTGGGAGGAGGACGTGATCAGGCTCGATGTCGAGGATGACGGGCGCGGGTTCGAGGCTGCATCGGTCCGGCCAGACGGTCACTTCGGGCTGTCGCTGATGGCGGATGCGGCCATGCACGGTCGCGGGTGGCTGGGCCT
>DASQIW010000199.1:0-30626 GCA_035631375.1 Streptosporangiaceae bacterium | reverse complement strand
CCGCGCCGCAGGCCGGCGAGCCACTCGGCGTACCCCAGCACCTCGAGGTCAGAATCCGCCATCCCGGCGGTCCGCGCCGCGACGATCCTCGAGATCTCCGCGGACTCTTCCGGCGTCGTCAGCCGCAGACCGGCGGCCAGGCTCTGCTGGACAGCGGCGTCGCAGCCGGCCCGGCTGAAGATGAACGTGATCGCGGGCAGCAGCCCCTCGGCATCGAGCCGCTCGATGACATCCGGGCGGCTCGGCGGCCGATAACGGCCGGGCCCGGCGCCGCGCCCGCCACGAGCAGGGCTGTCCCGGCCACCACTGGCGCGAGCCGGACGGCCAGCGAGATACCGCTGCGTGGCCTTGCGCAGCTCGGGATTGACAGCGCCGCGCACAGTGAACAGGTCATAAAGCCGCCGGCCAATGAGCATGTGCTGGGACAGGGGCACCGGCCGCACCTCGTCCACGATCACCGCCGTGCCGCCGCGCACCTGCTCGATCCACTCGCCGAACTCCTCCGCGTTACTCACTGTCGCGGACAACGCGACGACCTGTACGGACTCGGGAAGCTGAATGATCACTTCCTCCCAGACCGCGCCTCGCAGCCGGTCGGCCAGGTAGTGCACCTCGTCCAGCACGACAGAGCCGAGTCCGGTGAGGGTCACCGAGCCCGCGTACAGCATGTTCCGCAGCACCTCGGTCGTCATGACCACGATGGGTGCCTCGCCGTTAATGCTGTTGTCGCCGGTCAGCAGCCCGACGCGCGCGGCCGAGTAGCGGGCCACGAGGTCGGCGTACTTCTGGTTGGACAGGGCCTTGATCGGCGTGGTGTAGAAGCACTTGCGGCCCTGGGCGAGCGCCAGGTGCACGGCGAACTCGCCGACCACCGTCTTCCCCGAGCCGGTCGGGGCGGCGACCAGGACCCCGTGCCCGTCCTCGAGTGCCGCGCACGCCGCCACCTGGAAGTCGTCAAAGTCGAAATCATAAAGACGACGGAACGTGGTGAGTCCTGGCCGGTCAACCGCCTCGCCGGACTGCGGCCCGGACGGGGAGCTCATAGGCCAAGACTACGGCGAGTCGGCTTCGGTTCGCGCAGCCGGTCAGCGCAGCACGCCGGTCGCGAGCCAGAAGTAGTCCAGCTCGGTCCAGGTCAGGTCGCCGGCCCAGGACGCCAGGTCGGCGGTCAGCTGCTCGCGGCCGGGGAAGTTCTTGATGACCTCGTACTCCCGCCCGTCGGCGAGCCGTCGCAGCTGGTAGCTGTCGCCGTCGGGACTCGTCTTGCTGATCGGGGTGCTGCTGCCGGCCACGTACCTGTTGTCCATGAGCACCAGCGTCGTGCCCGGTCCGGTCCGGGCGGCCACGCCGCCCAGGAACCGCGGAATATCGGTGCGCGGGATGTGCGACCACCAGAATCCGCAGAAGACGAGGTCGAACTCGCCCGGCACCTTGTCCAGCTGGTACGCATCAGCTGTGCGCAGAGCCACCGGCGCGGGCCCGTAGTCACGCTGCGCCGCGATGGCGATCGTCTCGGCGTTGAGGTCGGTGGCGGTGATTCCGGCCGCGGCGGTCGCAAGGACCCGCGTCCAATAGCCGGTGCCGGCAGCGATCTCAAGAACCCGCTTGCCCGCGACCAGCGGGGGCAGCAGCTCCTTCAGCCGGGCCAGGTCGGGCTGCCGCTCGGGCCGGAGGTAGATCTCGTCGTACTCCGCCGCGCGCTCGGCGTAATAGTCGCCGAGGGAGCACGCAAACTCAGACATCGACACGCTACTTCGTCGCGCCCGCCTGCTCGCCGATCGGCTTGTCGAGGCCGTACTGGGCGACCTCCTCGTCGGTGAGGCCGGGGTACTCCAGGCTGCCGCTGCGGGCGCGGCGGCGGTCGTTGGCCCAGACAAACACCTCAGCCCCCTCGACCAGCACCACGCACGGGATGGCGAGCAGCAGCATCGACAGCGGATCCGGACTGGGGGTAAAGATCGCGGCGAACGCGAATACCAGGAAGATGATCAGCCGGCGCCACTTGCGGAACCGCTTGTGGGTCAGCACGCCCGCCATGTTGAGCAGCACGATCACCAGCGGTATCTCGAACGCCAGCCCGAAGATCAGCAGCATGGCCGCGGCATAGGACAGGTAGGTGTTGATGAAGATCAGCGCGGTGGTGTCAGCCGGCGTCAGGTGCAGCAGCCACTGCAGTCCCCGGGTCATCGCGAAATAGGCGATCGTGGCGCCGACCGCGAACAGCGGGATCGCGGCGCCGACGAAGAAGTAGGCCCAGCGGCGTTCCCGCCGGTACAGGCCGGGCGCGATGAACGCCCACAGCTGATACAGCCAGACCGGCGAGGAGATGATCACCCCGGTCGCGATCGAGATCTGCAGGCGCAAGAACAGCGGATCAAAGACACCGCTGAAATACAGCTGGCAATGCGGGCCCAGCGAGCCCGCCGAATGGGCGATCGCCGACGCCGCCAGCGACTTGACCTGGGCCTTGCAATAGGGCGCCTTGACGAAGTTCCACACCCACGGGTAGACGACCCAGCCGATCACCGAGCCTACGGTCAGCGCGAGGGCAACCTTGACAATCCGGTTGCGCAGCTCCCGGAGATGCTCGATCAGCGGCATCCGGGCTTCCGGGTTATCCCGGCGAGTCAGTCCAAGGCCCTCGTTAGCCGACTGCTGCTCGCCGGCCTCGTCCGCGAGAAGCCCGTCGTCGGCGGTGGCCATGGCGGAGGAAGCTACAGCGGCTGGCCGGTCTGGGTCTGCCCGGCCTGCCCGTTGCCACCGCCAGTTGACTGCTTCTGTAGCTCCGCCACCTGCTGCTGCAAGTCAGCGAGCTGCTGCTGAGTCGGGTCCAGAGCCGGTGCCGCCGGCAGGGCCGCTGCAGCCGGCGGCGGGTTGGCCGCGCTGTCCTTGTCGTCCTTGCTGAGACCCCGGACTTCGTCCTTGAAGATGCGCATGGACGAGCCGAGCGACCTGGCCGCCCCGGGCAGTCGCGTGGCTCCGAAGAGCAGCACCAGCACCACCACCAGGATGATGATGTGCCAGGGAGCAAACAGTCCGTCGCCCATCGTCCTATCCCCATTCAGCAGAGCGTCCCCATGAGCGGAGGCGCGTCCTTCGGTGCAGAGTTTACACTCGCCTCTCATCGAAGCCACCGCTCGTGGCGCATGGGGGGCACTTCGGTGACCCGAACGTAAACAGGCCGTTTCGTCTCTTCCTGGTCACTGATAGTTACCGAGGGCTGCCGTGGCGTCCGCGAGTACCTGCTCGGCCAGCTCGGGCGGCGACACCACGCGGCCGTCCTCGCCCAGCCGCAGCGCCAGCCGGCGCACCATCTGGGTGTCCGGAGTTGCCAGCTGGACCCGTAGCCAGCCATCCGGCAGATCGCTGACCTGCTCACACGGGTAATACTCGGCAACCCACCGGCCGGACGGCCCGACGTCCAGCACGACGTGCACATCCTGCGGGGACGGCCGGAACAGCCCATGGTCGACATCGACGTGCTCGGCGTCGGCAGGGACGTCCGCTGTGCTGTCCAGAACCTCGATGGCCAGTATCCGGTCGAGCCGGAACAGCCGGACCGCATCCGCCCGCCGGCACCAGCCCTCCAGGTAGCTGCGGCCCTCGGACACCACCAGCCGCATCGGGTCGACGTCCCGCTCGGTCGCCTCATCCCGGCCCGGCACGTAGTAGCGGATATGGAGTCGCCGGCCGCGGCTGAGCGCGTCACTAACCGCGGCCACGGCGGCCTGCGCCGCCACGTCATCCATCTGCACGGCCACTTGCGCGCTGGGGCCCGCGGCTGCGCCCGCCGCCGCCTCGAGCTTGGCGATCGTCCTGGCCAGTGCCGCGTGTTCACCGACATCGGGCAGTTCCGACAGCATGCGCAGCGCGATGAGCAGCGCGCTCGACTCGTCGACGCCGAGCCGGAGGGGCCTGCCGATGGCTTCCGCCTCGCTGACGACGATCTCGCCGCCTTCATAGGACAGGTCGATGGGGCAGTACGGGTCGGGTGAGCGCAACTCCACGCACCAGAGCAGGTTCAGATCATCGACCAGATCGCGCTCGGAGACCCCGAACGCGGCGGCGGTCTCTGCCATGTCGGCCACCCGCCGGTTCAGCACGTAGGGAACGAGGGCCAGCAGCCGCTGCAGCCGCTCGGTTGCCGTCTCGGCGCTCCCCCGGCCTGACCGGGCAGGAGCATCGGCGGTCACGCGAGCACTCCCTTCAAGCGGCCCATCACAGCATCCCGCAGGTCGGTCGGCTCCAGCACCACGACATCGGCGCCAAACGAGGCGATGTGCTCACTAAACCAGGCCGTGTCGGAGTAGCCGAGCTCCACGAGATCCCAGCCGGCCTCTGACGCAGCC
Organism: Streptosporangiaceae bacterium; assembly: GCA_035631375.1. Classification (GTDB taxonomy): domain Bacteria; phylum Actinomycetota; class Actinomycetes; order Streptosporangiales; family Streptosporangiaceae; genus JAJYUU01. The sequence goes on along the minus strand of DASQIW010000199.1, from coordinate 26,277 downwards.
TCGATGCGCTCGGCATAACGGCGCAGCCCGTGTCCTGTAGCCGCTCGCACCTTCAGGACGCACATGTGCGGCGACGCCTCGCGGTCCCAGTCGTGGACGGCCGCGCGTACGTCGGCGTCCGGCGGCACCGAGACCGAGCCGGCCGGCCCGGCAAAGCTGACGGGCCCCTCGATCCGGCTCAGCCGGAAGACCCGCTCCGCGGCGCGGTCGGTGTCCTGGCCGACCACATACCAGCGGCCGCGGCGGCAGACGACACCCCAGGGCTCCAGATTGCGCAGCAGCGGCGCGCCGCGGCCTGGCACTCGGTACCCGAACGTGACTGGCCTGCGATCCCTGACCGCCTCCCAGAGCGGCCCGAACGCCGGCCCGGCTGTCTTCACCCGCGGCTCGATCCGAGGCTGGCTCAGGCTCTCGGGATCGATGCCAGCCGCCCGGAGCTTCAGCAGCGCGCCGTCAGCGGCGCCAGCCAGCTCGGCCTGCCGCCACACCCTGGCTGCCAGGCCGAGCATCGCCACCTCGTCTGGTTCCAGCCGGATGTCCGGCAGCTCGTAAGCCTGCCGCGAGATCCGGTACCCGGCCTCGTCATCGCCGGAGTTGATCCCGGTCTCCAGCGGGATGCCTAGCTCACGTAGTTCATCCTTGTCCCGCTCGAACATCCGCTTGAACGCGTCGAACGAATCCGGGTAGCCCGGCACTGCGGCACGGATCTGGCTGGCAGTCAGGTACCGCCGCGCCGAGAGCAGGCAGACCACGAGGCTGAGCAGCCGCTCCGTCTTCCGCCTGGACATTGCCATCCCCTCCGCGACCGACGCTACCCTGCCTTAGTGATCAGGTGGCGTAGTGGCGAAGTTTCCGCACTCGGCCGGTCGTGGCCGGGGGCCAGGGAAGTCGATGTGCGGGTGGGCGACACGCTCGTGCGGGCGCTCGCCTACCCGCACCTGACCGGCGCGCCCCTGGTCGGCGACCGGGTCCTGCTCAACACCAACGCGCTCGACCTGGGCCTCGGGACAGGCGGATATGCGCTGGTGGTGGCCATACCGGACCGGCTGCCGCCCGATCCTGGCGGGCCCGGGCACCTGGTGAAGGCCAGATACACGCCGCTCCAGGCCTGCGTCGCGGGCGCTGACGAGCAGGGTTCGGCCTCCTACGACCTGCTGCGCGACGCCGACGATCTGGCCGGAATGCCGGTCGTCGTCGCCGACCTGCATTCGGCGGTTCCCGCGATCGCGGCGGGTTACCTGGCCAGCCGGCCTGATGCCCGGATCGCCTACGTCATGCAGGATGGCGGGGCCCTGCCCTTCTGGTTCTCGCGGACAGCCGCGGCGCTCACCGAGGCAGGCTGGCTGGCCGGTACCGTCACGGTCGGCCAGGCGTTCGGCGGCGACGTCGAGGCCGTTACCTTGCACACCGGGCTGCTGGCGGCCCGGCACGTGCTCGGCGCCGAGCTGGCCATCGCGGCCCAGGGACCGGGCAATCTCGGCACCGGCACCCGGTGGGGGTTCTCCGGCGTCTCGGCCGGCGAGGCGATCAACGCCGCGGCCGCACTGCACGGCAGGCCGGTCGGCTCGCTCCGGATCAGCGCCGCCGACTCGCGCGAGCGGCACCGCGGAGTCTCTCATCACAGCCTCACCGCCTACGGGCGCGTCGCGCTAGCACCGGCCGAGGTGGTAGTGCCCGAGCTAGGCGGCGACTTCGGCGCGCATGTGGCGGCAACCGTAGCGCCGCTCGGGGCCCGGCACACGCTGGTCCCGGTGAGCGTCGCCGGGCTGGAGCACGCGCTGCGAGCCGCCCCGGTCACGCTGTCGACGATGGGCCGCGGGCTCGACCAGGAACTGCCCTATTTCCTGGCAGCCGCGGCCGCCGGTCGGCACGCGGCCGCCATCACCGCCGGGACCCTTGCCGCGCCTGACTTGCGCTACGACCTCGAGCGGTCGTGCGTCAGGGTCGTGCTCCGCGACCGTGGCGGCCGGATCCTGCTGTTCCGGGCCGAGCTTGCGTCGCAGGCCGAAGGGCACTGGTGGGAGCTGCCGGGCGGCGGGATCGAGCCGGGCGAGAGCTATGCCGACGCGACGGTCAGGGAGATCCGCGAGGAGACGGGCATCCAGATCTCCCCCGGCCAGGTTGGCCCGCCGCGCTGGCGGCGCAGCGCCACCTGGACGGCGCGCGGACTTCGACGGCTCCAGCATGAGATCGTCGTCGCCGTCGATGTCGACGCCGACCGGCCGCCCGTCGCCGACGGCGGGCGCACTGAGGAAGAACGGGAGGACTACACCGACGCGCGCTGGTGGGACCTCGCCGACCTGCTCTCCAGTGCCGAGCGGTTTTATCCCGGACGGCTCCCCGAGCTGCTGCCCGCCTTCCTCGCGGGCGCTGACCTCAGCGAGCCATTCGAGCGCTGGAACTAAGGCTGCTCTAAACGGCCGGAGCCGACCCGATCACGTCCACCACGAACACGAGGGTGTCGGTCTTCTGGATGCCGGCACTGGCGTTCCCGCCCGCCGGGCCGTAGCCCAGTGAGGGCGGTATGACCAGCAGCACACGGCTCCCGACCGGCACCCCGGTCAGGCCCTGGGTCCAGCCGGCGAGCACGTTGCCGCCGAGCTGGAATCCGAACAGCTGGCCGGACGGCTGCTGCGACGAGGGCCAGCTGCTGGCGAACACCGAGCCGGTGCGCCAGATGGCGCCCACGTACTGGGCCACGACGGTCTCGCCCTTGGTCAGCTTCGGCCCGGAACCCTGGATCAGCGTCTTGACCTGCAAGGCAGTTGGCGGCGCAGCCTTGGAGTTGACGGCGATCGTGGGAGCCTGGCCGGCAGACTTGGCGGTCACCGTCGGCAGTCCGCCGCCGCCGCTCGACAGCTGCGGGCCTGAGGCGGACTCGGTGCCGGCGTACTGCTGCATCAGGTCGATCACCCAGACAAGAGTGTCGGTGCCCTTGACGCCGAGCTGCGACTCGCCGGTCGTGCCGTAGGCGTACTTCGGCGGTAGCACCGCGACAACCCGGCTGCCGAGGTGAGCGCCCTTCAGAGCGGTCACCAGCCCGGGCAGGCCCAGCTGCGACGGGATGATCTGGGGACCGGTCGAGAAGGTCGAGTACAGCAGGCTGTGCTTTGTCCCGCTCCACTTGTAGAGCGCGACGTCGGCCAGCGGGGAGTCGCCACTCTTGAGTGCCGCCCCCGATCCCTTGATCGGTGTGCTCACGACCAGGTTCGTGCTGGCCTTTTCGGCCGGGATGGTCACCTTGGGCGACTTCTCGAATGAGCCTTTCACCGTCACGGCAGCGTTGGCGCTGCTGGGGGACGAGCTGCCGCAGCCAGCAACGACTGCGCAGGCGGCCAGCGCAGCCAGACTGGCTGCGGCAATGCGGCGCATGGGATTTCCTCGGGGTTAGGTGCAGAGGCGCAGACAGCCTACCGTCGTCGGCCGGCTGGCCGGCCCCTCGTTGGCGGTCAGCCTAGCTTGGTCAGCAGGTTGCCGTGCCAGACCAGCACCGTGTACCCGGCTGCCAGCGTGTACACCCGGACAGGCCGGCCGAAGGAGTGCACGAACGCGCCGCCGTCGGGCGTCTGACGCCACGACTGGCTCCCCGAGCTGGGCAGCACGGCAAACGTGGCCACATTGGCGCTGGGCCGGAACCAGTGCAGATCGCTCTCCCACAGACCGGGGCCCAGCCCGCTGCCAGCCGGCTGGACGGCGCGCACGGCCACCCTTCCGCCACTGTCCACCGTGGCCACATTCGCGAGCCAGTAGTCGGTGGTGAGCCCGTAGCGCAGCCGGTGGCTCGCCAGCCAGCTGGCCAGCGCCTGGCTGTCGGCCGGCTTGGCCGGCCGGGTCGAGTAGAACACCAGCCCGCCGAGGTAGATCGCGAGTACGGCCGCAAACGCTGGCACCAGGCGCACGCGTCTCAGCCGTCCGGCCAGCATCCGGCCTGCCAGCGCCGCGCCTAGCGGCAGAACGGCGGCCATCTCGCGGCTCGAGTTCGCGTCGAGGGCATTCGGGCCCAGCACGTACGCGAACAGGGTGACGCACACGGACGCCGCCAGCAGTTGCAGCGAGATCGCTAGGCGCCCGAACCTGCGGAGGGCTGCGGCGACCGCCCACAGCACGAGCCCGACGCCGACCAGGTGCAGCAGGCCGATGGCCGCGAGGAGGCCGACCCGGTGGCCGGTGAAGTTCGCCCCGAACAGCACCAGAATGCCCTGCATCGTCACCTGCACGTTGTGCGGCAGCGCGTCGAAATGGGCGAGCTGATGGCTGACCGGATACATCCGGTATCCGCCGTGTGCCCTGATGAGCGAGACAGTCCGGTTTGCGACAATCACCGCCGCGGCGGCGGCGGCCAGCAGCCCGATCTCGAACGTCGCCGCGCTCGGCCTGCCGACCGGCCTGCCGGGCCGCCATCCCTTGAGCGCGCGACGGTAGCCGTGGACCAGCGCCACGAGTATCAGCGGCAGCACCGCAGTGATCAAGATCACCTGATCGGCCACCAGCGCCCACGTCACCAGCAGGAACGCGAGCACCGGCACGAACCAGCGGCGGCCCGTCCGGTCCAGGAGCAGGACGAGCAGCAGGACCGGGACGACGCTGCCGACGTGGTCCGGCTCCAGCATGAGTACGTACACGCTGCCTATCGGCGGTGCGATCATGATCCCGGCCGCGAGCCCGGCCCGCAGCAGGCCCTGGCCGCCGCTGGCCCGGCCCTTGGCGACATAGGCAGCCAGCACGACCAGCAGCGTGTAGGTGAGCGCGCCCGCAATGTGCATGTCGTCCGGGGTCAGGCCGTGCACCCACTCGATCAGCATGTACTGCGGCAGCTCGGTCGTGTAGAACGTTACGTCCGCCAGCACCCAGCCGTGCAGCAGCAGGTTCCCGTGCAGCATGGACCACGCCTGCAGGGCCATGGACGCGCCGTCGGAGTTAGCCGGGACCGTCCGGGACAGGTGCAGATAGCAGAAGAACAGCGCCGTAGCGGCGACGAGCCAGCCTAGGACCACCAGGGCCTTCCGCGCTGGCTGCGGAAGTTCCGAGAGCCGCACCGGGCCGGGCCACCGCCGCTGCCCTGTTTCCGTGGCCGGCCGGGCGGGCGAGCGCAGCGACAACCGCGACATCAGCGAAATCGACCCCCCGGTAGCCCCCCGCTGTGCCAGCGCAGGAGGACGATCCCCTAAACCCCCAGCTGCAGGCCCTGGGCCGCTACATACCCGCGATGAGCTTTTCCACCCGCTCGTCCACCGCGCGGAACGGGTCCTTGCACAGGACCGTCCGCTGCGCCTGGTCGTTCAGCTTCAGGTGCACCCAGTCGACGGTGAAGTCGCGGCGCCGCTCCTGGGCGCGCCGGATGAACTCGCCCCTGAGCCTCGCTCTGGTGGTCTGCGGCGGGATGGACTTGGCGGCGAAGATGTCCAGGTCGCGGCAGGCACGCTCGACCGCGCCGCGCTTTTGCAGCAGGTAATACAGGCCGCGCCCCCGATGCACGTCGTGGTAGGCCAGGTCGAGCTGCGCCACCCTGGGTGAGGCCAGCGGAAGATCATGCTTGGCCCGGTACCGGTCGATGAGCTCCAGCTTGGTCACCCAGTCGATCTCCCGTGACACGATGCCAAGATCACCGGTCTCGACCGCCTTGAGGGTCCGCTCCCACAGCTCGAGCACCCGGCTGGTGATCTTGTCCGCGCCCTTCCGCGCGGTGAAGTCCAGCGCCTTGGCCAGGTATTCCATCTGAATGTCCAGCGCGCTGACCTCGCGGCCGTTGGCGAGCCGCACCTTGCGGCGGCCGGTCATGTCGTGGCTGACGTCCCTGATCGCCCGGATCGGATTCTCCAGGGTCAGGTCGCGCATCACGATGCCGGCTTCCACCATCCGCAGCACCAGGTCAGTGGCACCGACCTTGAGCAGCATGGTGGTCTCGCTCATATTCGAGTCGCCGACGATGACATGCAGCCTGCGGAACCGCTCGGCGTCAGCGTGTGGCTCGTCCCTCGTGTTGATGATGGGCCGCGACCGGGTTGTCGCCGAGGACACGCCCTCCCAGATGTGCTCGGCCCGCTGGCTCACGCAGTACACCGCGCCGCGCGGGGTCTGCAGCACCTTCCCGGCCCCGCAGATGATCTGGCGGGTGACCAGGAACGGAATCAGCACATCCGCGAGCCGGCCGAACTCGCCGTGGCGGCCAACCAGGTAGTTCTCGTGGCAGCCGTAGGAGTTCCCGGCCGAGTCGGTGTTGTTCTTGAACAGGTAGATGTCGCCGGCAATGCCTTCTTCTCTGAGCCGGGTGTCGGCGTCGACCAGCAGGCCCTCGAGGATGCGCTCTCCTGCCTTGTCGTGCGTGACGAGGTCGATCAGGTTGTCGCACTCCGGTGTCGCGTACTCCGGGTGACTGCCCACGTCCAGGTACAGCCGTGCGCCGTTACGCAGGAATACATTGCTTGACCGGCCCCAGGAGACCACCCGGCGGAATAGGTACCTGGCCACCTCGTCCGGGGACAGCCGCCGCTGGCCGCGGAATGTGCAGGTGACCCCGTATTCGTTCTCTAGCCCGAAAATGCGCCTGTCCATCAGCTACCAGTCGACGGCGATGTACTTGGTCTCGGTGTACTCAAGCAGCCCCTCATGCGCACCCTCGCGCCCGAGGCCTGACTGCTTCACGCCGCCGAACGGCGCGGCCGGGTCGGACACCACCCCGCGGTTGATCCCGATCATGCCCGCTTCCAGTGCCTCCGCAACCCGCAGGCAGCGCCGCAGGTCCGCGGAGTACAGATAAGACACGAGACCGTACTCCGTGTTATTCGCCAGCGCGATGGCCTCATCCTCCGCCGTGAACCTGACGATGGGCGCGACCGGCCCGAAGATCTCGCTGCCGAGGATCGGTGACGTAGGCACCACGTCATCGAGCACCGTCGGCTCGTAGTAATAGCCCACCCGGTCCGGCGCGCGCCCGCCGGTCCGCACCGCGGCCCCGTCCTGCGTCGCGGCGTCCACCAGGTCCGCCACCTTGGCCCGCGTGTCGGCGTTCACCAGTGGCCCGAGGTCCACCCCTTCGTCCAGGCCGGGGCCGAGCCGAAGAGCCGCCAGCCGGGTGGCGAGCTTGCCGGCGAACTCGTCGGCGACCCCCTCGTGCACATAGAACCTATTCGCCGCGGTGCAGGCCTCGCCGCCGTTGCGCATCTTGGCGATGAACGCTCCGTCGACCGCAGCGTCGATGTCCGCGTCGTCAAAGACGAGGAACGGCGCGTTGCCGCCAAGCTCCATCGAGCAGTTAGTGACGTAGTCGGCGGCTTGCCTCAGCAGCACCCGGCCAACCTCGGTCGACCCGGTGAAGGACAGCTTGCGCACGCGCGGGTCAGCCAGCAACGTCTCGGTGAGCGGCCCGGGCTTCATCGTCGGCAGGACATTGACGACGCCATCAGGCACGCCAGCCTCGGTCAGGATCTCGGCGACGGCCAGCGCGCTCAGCGGCGTCTCCTTCGCCGGCTTGAGGATGACGGTGCACCCCGCCGCGAGCGCCGGGCCGATCTTCCTGGTCGCCATGGCCGCCGGGAAATTCCACGGCGTGATCAGATAGCTGACGCCAACCGGCTGCCGGATTGCCATGATCCGGTTTGCCCCGGACGGGGCCACCGAGAGCGAGCCGTCGATCCGGACCGCTTCCTCGGCGTACCAGCGGAAGAACTCGGCCGCATAAGCCACTTCGCCGCGCGCGTCGCGCAGCGCCTTGCCGTTCTCCACGACCATCAGCCGGGCTAGCTGCTCGGACCGCTGCATCATGAGCTCATACGCCCGGCGCAGGCATTCTCCCCGCTCCCGCGGCGGCCGCGCGGCCCACAGGGGAAGCGCGTCCGCGGCAGCGGCGACAGCATCAAGGGCATCTTCCGGGCTGGCGTCCGCCACCTCGGCGACCGGGTCCTCGGTGGCCGGATTGACCACCGGAATTGTCCCGGCCCGTCCCGTAGCCCACTGGCCCCCGATCAGCAACGAGGTGGGAGCCTCAATGCCGGTCATCGTCGCGAGGTCTGATGTCACAATGCCCTCCCGGAGAGCAGCGTCCCCCGGCGTGCTCCGCGGGACAGCCCCTGCTTGTCGAGGCTATCAACGCCCGAATCCCCCGTCACGACGTGCTGCGCGCCCCAGGCGGCCGTCATTCGGTGTCGGCGGGACTTTCCTGGCCGTCCGCCGGCGTTCCGCCGCCTGCGCCCTCGGGCTCGGACACCCCGCCGTCGGCGGGCGGCTCGCCTCGCGCCTCGGTCAGCAGAGCTGCGAGGCGAGCGCCGGTAATGCGCCGGAATGCACGGTGTGCCCGATCGCGCTCGAGCAGCGCGACCTCGAGCTCACCGCTGGTGAGCGGCTCGGTCGCGGCGTCGCCCTGCCCGGCCAGCGACTCAACGGCCACCTTCATGGCCTGGCTCAGCGTCATCGACGCCGAGTACTGCTCCTTGATCACGGCCACGACCCGGTCGGCCTGACCGCCGACGACCACGAAGTCGTGCTCGTCAGCGACAGCGCCGTCGAAGGTGATCCGGTAGATCTCGTCATCCGCCGTGGTCTTGCCGACCTGGGCGACCACGATCTCGACCTCATACGGCTTGGGGCTGTCGGTGAACAGCGAGCCCAGTACCTGCCCGTACCAGTCCGCCAGTCCCCGCGCGGTCACGTCGCGGCGGTCGTACTGGAACCCCGTCATGTCCGCGTAGCGCACGCCAGCCTTGCGCAGCGTCTCGAACTCGTTGTAGCGGCCGACCGCGGCGAACGCGATGCGGTCATACAGCTCGCTGAACTTGCGCAGCGCGCGGGACGAGTTGGGGGTCACGAACAGGATGCCGGCCTCGCAGCTCATCACCACGCCGCTGCGAGCGTTCTGGGTGATGCGCCGGCGGGCGTAGTCCGCCTTGTCCTTCATCACCTGCTCGGGTGACACGTAACCGAACGGCATCGACACCGCGGGCGCTTCCTTACTTGTGAGGGGTCAGGGTTTCATGAGCCCGACCGCAGCGGGGCGGCCGGCCCGTCCGGCAGCTGCATACGCTCGGTCACCACGGCCTCGGCGTAGCGGCCGGCCTCCTCATCGGTCAGCCGCTGGTACCCGTCCTCCGTGACGGTCGCGATGATTGGGTAGATCCGCCGCGACATGTCGGGGCCACCGGTAGCCGAGTCGTCGTCAGCAGCGTCGTACAGCGCCTGCATCAGCACGAGCACGACGTCTGCCACGTTCATGCCGTCGCGGTAGAGCTTCTTGAGGGAACCGCGGGCGAACACCGAGCCGGAGCCGATAGTGGCGAACCGCTGCTCCTCGTACTTGCCGCCGGCCACGTCGAAGCTGAAGATGCGGCCGCCGCTGGTCTCCTCGTCGTACCCGGCCAGCAGCGGAACCGCGACCAATCCCTGCATGGCGCCGCCCAGATTGGCCTTCACGAGCCCGGCCAACCGGTTCGCCTTGCCTTCCAGCGAGAGCGACCGGCCTTCCAGCTTCTCGTAGTGCTCAAGCTCGACGGCGAACAGCCGCACGAGGTCGACGCCAATTCCCGCGACGCCCGAGATGCCGACGCACGAGTACTCGTCGCTGCGGAACACCTTCTCGATATCCCGCTGGGCGATCATGTTGCCCGCCGTCGCGCGCCGGTCGCCCGCCATCACGACACCGCCGTCGAACACCGCGGTCACGATCGTGGTGCCGTGCGGCAGGTCGGCCGCGCCGCTCGCGGCTGTGACCACGCCAGATGGCACGCTTCCCTCCCTGTGCTGCGCCCTCGGCAGTAGGTCGGGCGCCGCCATCGTGAGGAAGTCGGCGAAGGATGACGAGCCGGCGGCAAGGAACGTCGCAGCCTGCCATCGTCCCGGGAGTTCGAAGCCGCCCACCGTGAGATCCTTCCGGTCGTTTCCCACGAGGACTCTACTGCCCGCCCTTTTGGACGTACGACCGGACGAACTCCTCGGCGTTCTCTTCGAGCACTTCGTCGATCTCGTCGAGAATCGCGTCCACGTCGTCGGTCAGCTTGTCCTGGCGCTCCCTGACCTCCTCGGTCTCCTGGACGTCGGTGTCAACGTCCTCCTCGGTGCGCCGCTGTGTCTGTCGCTGACCGCCGGTGTCCTTTGTCGCCATGCCATACCTCCGTGCTCCGCGGTACTGACCGCAGTATCAACGCTATATTCGCCTGCCGATGCGTCGTCCAACCCTGAGGGCACTGCATCGGTATCACGCCGAGACAATCTGGCGCCAGGATAGACACACCGGACCGGGTGTCCTCGATCCGAAAATTACTGTTCGAGGTGTTATTGACCGGTAAGTGCTGCGACAAGCTCGCCGGCTGTGGCGCAGGTGTCCAGCAGCCGGCCCACGTGCACCCTGGTGCCCCGCAGCGGCTCCAGCGTGGGGACCCGCTGCAGTGACTCCCGGCCAGGGATGTCGAAGATGACTGAGTCCCAGGAGGCCGCGGCGACCGCATCCGGATACTGGCGCAGGCAGCGGCCCCGGAAATAGGCTCTGGTGTCCTCCGGCGGGTCGTCCACGGCCCGGCTGACCTCGCCCTCGCTGATCAGCCGTGTCATCCGGCCGCGGCTGGCGAGCCGGTTGTACAGCCCGCGGTCCAGGCGGACGTCGGCGTACTGGAGGTCCACGAGCTGCAGGCGCGGATGGCCCCAGGCGAGACCGTCCCTGGACCGGTAGCCCTCGAGGATCTCGAGCTTCCCGACCCAGTCCAGCTCTCGGGATAGCTGCATGGGATCGTCTGCCAGCCGGGTCAGGACGCTCTCCCAGCGAGCCAGCACATCGCTGGTGACGTCGTCGACATCGGCGCCGTACCGGTCCTCGGTGTATTTGCGGGCCAGCTCGAGGTACTCCATCTGCAACTGGACCGCAGTCATCTTGCGGCCATCGCGCAGCGTCATGAGGTGCTTAAGGCCCGGATCGTGCGAGACTGCCCGCAACTCTGCGACCGGCGACTCGATGGCCAGCTCAGCGGCGAGGAACCTGTCCTCGATCATGGCCAGGACGAGCGCCGTACTGCCGAGCTTGAGATACGTAGAGATCTCGCTCATGTTGGCGTCGCCGATGATGACGTGCAGGCGGCGGTACTTGTCCGGGTCAGCGTGCGGCTCGTCACGGGTGTTGATGATCGGCCGCTTGAGCGTCGTCTCCAGGCCGACCTCGACCTCGAAGAAATCTGCCCGCTGGCTGATCTGGAAGCCGTCCTCTCGCCCGTCCGCGCCCCGGCCGACCCGTCCCGCCCCGCATACCACCTGACGGGACACGAAGAACGGGGTCAGATGCCGGACGATGTCGGCGAACGGCGTCGCCCGGTTCATCAGGTAATTCTCGTGACAGCCGTAGGAGGCGCCCTTGTTGTCGGTGTTGTTCTTGTACAGCTGAATGGGCTGGCCGCCGGGCATACTGGCGGCCCGCGCGGCCGCCTCGGCCATGACGCGCTCCCCCGCCTTGTCCCAGATCACGGCGTCGAGCGGGTTGGTGCACTCGGGCGCGGAGTACTCCGGGTGGGCGTGGTCGACGTAGAGCCGGGCGCCATTGGTCAGGATCACGTTCGCCAGGCCGAGGTCCTCGTCGGTGAGCTGGGCGGAATCCGCCGTCTCCGCCGCCAGGTCGAAGCCGCGGGCGTCGCGGAGCGGGTTTTCTTCCTCAAAGTCCCACCTGGCCCGCCGTGCCCGCGCGGCTGTGGCGGCCTGGTAGGCGTTGACCACCTGGGACGAACTGACCATGGCGTTCACGCCAGGCTGGCCGGGCACAGAAATGCCGTACTCGGTCTCGATCCCCATGACCCGGCGCGCGCTCATGCCCTAGAGCCTAAGCCGCGCACGCCGCGGGCTGCACTACCCGCCCCGCCGAACCGCGGTCGCCGCGCCCGGCTTTCCCCACGGTCACCAGGACTACAGGTACTGACCGGTGTTGGACACGGTGTCGATCGACCGGCCGGCCTCCGTCCCGCTCTTGCCAGAGATCAGGGTGCGGATGTACACGATCCGCTCGCCCTTCTTACCGGAGATGCGGGCCCAGTCGTCGGGGTTCGTGGTGTTGGGCAGGTCCTCGTTCTCCTTGAACTCGTCGACGCACGCGCTCAGCAGGTGGGCGACGCGCAGGCCCTTCTGGCCGGTCTCGAGGAACTCCTTGATCGCCATCTTCTTCGCCCTGTCGACGATGTTCTGGATCATCGCGCCGGAGTTGAAGTCGCGGAAGTACAGCTCCTCCTTGTCGCCGTTGGCGTAAGTGACCTCGAGGAACTTGTTCTCCTCGGTCTCTGAGTACATCCGCTCGACCACGCGCTGAATCATCTCCGCAACCGTCGCGTCGGTGAGACCGCCGTGCTCGGCGAGGTCGTCAGGGTGCAGCGGCAGGTCAGGCAGCACGTACTTGGAGAAGATGTCGCGGGCCGCCTCGGCGTCCGGGCGCTCGATCTTGATCTTCACATCTAGCCGCCCCGGCCGCAGGATGGCCGGGTCGATCATGTCCTCGCGGTTGGATGCGCCGATCACGATCACGTTCTCGAGGCCCTCGACCCCGTCGATCTCACTGAGCAGCTGCGGGACGATCGTGTTCTCCACATCCGAGGACACCCCGGAGCCGCGTGTGCGGAAGATGGAGTCCATCTCGTCGAAGAAGACGATGACCGGCATGCCCTCACTGGCCTTCTCCCTGGCGCGCTGGAACACCAGCCGGATGTGCCGCTCGGTCTCGCCGACGTACTTGTTCAGCAGCTCGGGACCCTTGATGTTGAGGAAGAAGCTGCGGCGCTCCTTGGCCGGCCCCGCCTCGTCACCGGCCTGCTCCGACGACGCCGCGACCTGCTTGGCCAGGGAGTTCGCCACTGCCTTGGCGATCAGCGTCTTGCCGCAGCCGGGCGGCCCATAGAGCAGGACGCCCTTCGGCGGCCGCAGCTGGTGCTCGCGGAACAAGTCAGCGTGCAGGTACGGCAGCTCGATCGCATCGCGGATCTGCTCGATCTGCGGGGCCAGCCCGCCGATCTCGGAGTACGTGATGTCCGGGACTTCCTCCAGGATCAGCTCTTCGACCTCGGCCTTCGGGATGCGCTCGAAGACGTAGCCAGACCGGGGCTCGAGCAGGAGTGAGTCACCTGCCCGCAATATCGACTCACGCAACGGCTCGGCAAGCCGGGCGATCCGCTCCTCGTCGGCGTGCGAGATGACCAGCACGCGATCGCCGTCATCCAGCACCTCCTTGAGCATGACGACCTCGCCCACCGTCTCGTAGCCCTGAGCAATAACGACGTTGAGCGCCTCGTTCAGCACCACTTCCTGGCCGGGCTTCAGGTCCGCCAGCTCGACTCCGGGGCTGACGCTGACGCGCATCTTCCGGCCGCCGGTGAACACATCGGCCGTGCCGTCCGCGCTGGCCTGCAGGAAGACGCCGAAACCGCTCGGCGGCTGGGCCAGCCGGTCGACCTCTTCCTTCAGCGCAACGATCTGGTCCCTGGCCTCACGCAGGGTGACCGCCAGCCGCTCGTTCTGGCCTGTCAGGGCCGCCAGGCTCGACTCAGCCTCGCGCAAGCGCTGCTCCAGCAGGTGCGTCTGCCGCGGCGTGTCGGCCAGCCGGCTGCGCAGGGCCGCTACCTCCTCCTCAAGAAAGGAGACCTGCGTGGTCAGGACCTTGACCTCATCGTCGTGCCGCCCGGAGTGAACGCTGTCGTCACGAGAGGCCATGCCCCTCACCCCCTCCTGAGAGCTGAGATACCTAGACCCTACCTATCCACGGCCGATACGTAACCCGGCCAAGGGCCCCGAGTGCCCTCAGCCGGTTCACGATCAGGAAAACTCGCTGGCAGGCTACCTCGCGCCGACCGTGGGCGCTACGTCCCAGTGATCTCGGTCGTGTCCGCGGCGGCCGCCTCCGCGCCCCTCGACGGCCTCCGCCGGCGCGGCGGGGCGATCACCCCGTCGGCCAGCCGCCTGGCCGTGATGAGGAAGCCGGTGTGGCCGATCATGCGGTGCTCCGGGCGCACGGCCAGCCCGTCCACATGCCAGCCTCGCTGCATCGTCTCCCAGGCGGCGGGCTCGGCAAAGCTGCCCTGTTCGCGCACCGCGCTCACCGTCCTGGCCAGTTGCGTCGTCGTCGCCACGTAACAGCAGAGCACGCCGCCGGGGATCAGCATCGCCGCGGCGGCGGCGGCGTACTCCCACGGCGCGAGCATGTCCAGGATGACCCGGTCAGCGTCGGCGATGCCAGTCGGGTCAAGGTCGGCAACGACAAGCTGCCAGGCCGGATGCGGCCCGCCGAAGTACCGCGCCACGTTGGTAGCGGCGATCTCGGCAAAGTCGGGCCGGCGCTCGAACGACGTCAGCCGGCCCGCCTCGCCTACGGCGCGCAGCAGCCAGCACGACAGCGCGCCCGAGCCCGCACCCGCCTCGACCACGCGAGCTCCAGGGAAGACGTCGGCGAGCCCGACGATCTGCGCGGCGTCCTTCGGGTACACAACGGCGGCGCCGCGAACCATGGTGACCGCGTACTCCGCGAGCAGCGGCCGGAAGGCCAGGTACGGCGTACCGCCCGCCGACATCACGAGACTTCCTTCTGGCAAGCCGATCAGGTCGTCATGCCGGAGGGCGCCGCGGTGGGTGTGAAACGACTTGCCCGGCGCGAGTACGAGGCGGTGCTGGCGTCCCTTGGGGTCGGTCAGCTGCACCTGATCACCAGGCGCGAACGGGCCGCGTGGCGGGGCGATCAACTGCCCGCGAATGCGTGGTCGAGATCGACGGTGGCGAGCACCCCGTAGACCTGACCTGACGGCTCAACCAGCAGGTACTCCGATGCGGGCGCGCGGCGGACCGCTTCCACCAGGTCCATGCCAGAAAGATCGGCGGGCAGGATCATGTCGGGGTCGAGCGTCCGCGCCAGCGATCCCGCATCGATCCATGGCCTGCGCTGCTCGGGGGTCGCGATGACAGCACCCTCGTTGACGATCGCGATCGGCTTGGCATCGTGATCGACGACGACGAGCGCCCGAGCCTGAGCCAGGTCAGCCCGCCTGATGGCCTCCGCAAGCGGGAGGTTGGACGGGATCGGGATCGCACGCCGGGCGAGCGCGCGTGCCTGCAGGGCCGGCAGCCGCTCCCTGATCCGCGCCGACCGCAGCGCCTGGGTAGCGCTCATCCACATGAACGCGGCGATCGCGATCAGCCACAGGCCATACCCACCCGCCAGGCCGAACCAGGTGCTGCCACCCCGCGCCAGCACGAAGACCACCAGCGCGACGGCAATGATCCGTCCGGCCCACGCGGCGAGCACGGTTGAGTAACTGCTGCGGCCGGTCAGTTTCCAGAGCCCCGCACGCAGCACCCGGCCGCCATCGAGCGGCAGGCCGGGGAGCAGGTTGAAAACGCCGACAAGGGCATTGATCAGGGTCAGGCGGTCGATCAGGACCAGCGCGATGCCGTGGGGGTGCAGCAGCACGTCCAGTCCGAAGCCGTGGGGGTCCAGCACCGCGATGAGCCCGATGCCGATGCCAGCCAGTACAAGGGAAATGGCCGGACCGGCAGCGGAGACGAGGAACTCCTGGCCCGGCGTCGGCGGCTCTTTCTCGATCTCGGAGAAGCCGCCGAGCGGGTACAGCAGGATCCGGCGCACGGGCAGCCGGAACCGCAGCGCGACCAGGGTGTGGCACAGCTCGTGGATCAGCACGGACAGGTACAGCAGCAGCACCGATGCAACGGCTATCAGATACCTCGGCACCGCGCCTTGCAGAGTGCCAGGCAGGGTGTCCGGGTTGGAATACAGGACGACCAGCACCGCGGCGACGACGAACCACCATGGCGAGAGGAAAACCGGGATGCCAAACGGCCTGGCGATCATGATCCCGAGCCCTTGCCGCCTCGGCGCGGGCGCGGGCCGACCAGGCTGCTGGGGGCCTTGCTGGGTTTCACCTGCCACGCCTCGATGCTACGCGCCGGAGGCGGGTGTGAGCTCACCTGCGAGAGCAGGCCAGCCGGCGCGCCGGCCCAGCGACAACATGGCCGCTGTCGGAGCCCTCCCTTAGGCTGCCAGCATGAGCGACACACTCGCGACGCGGGCCGTCGACGCCGTCGACGACTCCGATGCCGCCGGGCAGCCAGCCGGCCCGAGCCTGTCGCCATCCCGCGCCGCCGACTTCATGACCTGCCCGCTGCTCTACCGGTTCCGGGTCGTAGACAAGCTGCCCGAGCCGCCGAGCCCGGCCGCCGCCAGGGGCACGCTCGTGCACGCCGTGCTCGAGCGGCTCTTCGACGAGCCCGCCCAGGGCAGGACCCCAGCTGCCGCGCGGCTGCTGCTCGTGCCCCAGTGGGACCGGCTGCTGGCCGAGGTGCCCGCGCTCGCCGACATGTTCGACGCCGAGACGGAGCGACTGGCATGGCTGGACGAGGCCGCCGCGATGCTCGACCGCTACTTCACGCTGGAGGACCCGAGCCGGATCGAGCCCGCCCACCGGGAGATGTCGGTGCAGGCGCTGCTGGACTCCGGGCTGAGTCTGCGCGGGTACATCGACCGGCTCGATGTCGCGCAGACGGGCGAAATCCGCATCGTCGACTACAAGACCGGCCTGGCCCCGGTCCCTGACTATGAGGCCAGGGCGCTGTTCCAGATGAAGTTCTACGCGCTCGCGCTGTGGCGGACCCGCGGTGACATCCCGCGCCTGCTGCAGCTGATCTACCTGGGGAACGGCGAGATCGTCCGGTATGCGCCCGACGAGGCGGACCTGCTGGCGACCGAGCGCAAGATCAACGCTCTGTGGGAGGCCATCGACCGGGCAAGGATGTCTGGTGACTGGCGGCCGCGGCCGAGCCGTCTGTGCGCCTGGTGCTCATTCCAGGCACTGTGCCCAGCCTTCGGCGGCATGCCTCCGCCGCTGCCGGAGCAGGCCAGCTAGAGCTCAGGTCGCCGTGGTGGCGGGGCGGAAGCCGTCAGCCGATCCGACCATGTCGGCCGTGGCTGACGGGAGTTCCGCGTTCAGCGGATGATGACAGGCCGCCACGTGGCCGGGGCTGCCGTGCTGCACCAAAGGTGGCTCGTCGGTTGTGCAGATCTCCGTGGCGTACCGGCAGCGCGGGTGAAAGCGACAGCCAGTGGGCGGTGAGATCGGACTCGGCACGTCACCTTCCAGCACGATGTGCTGCGTGCTCGCCGATAGGTCAGGGTCGGGAATCGGCACCGCAGACAGCAGTGCCTCGGTGTAGGGGTGCACGGGCCGCTGGTACAGCTCCTCGGCCGGGGAGATCTCGACGATCTTGCCGAGGTACATGACGGCGATGCGATCCGACACGTGCCGGACTACGCCAAGGTCGTGGGCGATGACGATATAGGTCAGGCCGAGCTCGTCCTGAAGGTCGTCGAGCAGGTTGATGACCTGGGCTCGGATCGAGACATCCAGGGCTGACACCGGCTCGTCGGCGATGACGAGCTTCGGTTTCAGCGCGAGCGCCCTGGCGACGCCGATTCGCTGCCGCTGGCCGCCCGAGAACTCGTGCGGGTACCTGTTGACATGTTCGGGCGACAGGCCCACCAGCTCGAGCAGCTCGGCCACCCGGTGCCTGATCTGGTCACGGCTGCCTGCCCGGTGGATGCGGAGCGGATCGGCGATGATCTGGCCAACTCGCTTGCGGGGGTTGAGGGAGGCGTATGGATCCTGGAACACCATCTGCAGCTCGCGCCTGACTGGCCGAAGCTGCCGCCGGGAGTACGCGGAGATGTCGGTGCCCTCGAAGATCACCGACCCGCTGGTCAGGTCATGAAGCCGGGCGACACACCGGGCCAGCGTCGACTTACCGCACCCCGACTCACCGACAAGCCCCAGCGTCTCCCCGGCGCGCAGTTCGAAACTGATGTCGTCGACCGCGTGCACCTGAGCGATCTCGCGCTGCACCAGGATCCCGCTGCGGATCGGAAAGTACTTCTTCACGTGCTCGGCCCGCAACAGCAAGTCCCCGGCGGCGACCTGTGGGCCTGCATCGAGCACCGGCAGCTCGGTTCCGCTCTCGGCGGCTGCGCCGTCAGTCACGGCTTCTCCTCGACCAACTCGGGATGAATGGTCCGGTCCCGTACCTCCTGCTTCTGCTCGATGGTCAGGTGGCAGGCATCAAGGTGCCCGTTGCCGACCCGGTCGAGCAGTTCCGGCCGCTCGCTGCAGCGCTCGAAGCGGTGCCCGCAGCGGTCGGCGAATGCGCACCCGGCCGGCAGCCGGATCAGCGACGGCGGCACTCCGGGGATTGCCGACAGTCGCCTCGGCCGCGGCCGATCGAGCCGCGCGATCGAGCCGAGCAGACCCCAGGTGTAGGGGTGCTGCGGACCATAGAACAGGTCGCGCCGCGATCCCTGCTCCACGATGCGGCCCGCGTACATGACGGCGATCCGATCCGCCATGTCCGCCACGACGCCCATGTCGTGCGTGATCAGCACCACCGCTGTGCCAAAGTCTTCCCGCAGTTTCTTGATCAGGCTGAGGATCTGGGCCTGGATCGTGACGTCGAGCGCCGTCGTCGGCTCGTCCGCGATCAGCACATCCGGGTTGCACGACACGGCCATTGCGATCATGACCCGCTGCCTCATGCCGCCGGAGAACTGGTGGGGGTAGGCGTCGACACGCTCGCGAGCGTTGGGGATGCCGACCGCGGTCAACAGGTCGATAACCCGCGCGCGAGCGGCCTGCTTACTCACGTTCTCGTGCTCGCGGATCTGCTCCTCTATCTGCCAGCCCACCTTGTAGACCGGGTTCAGTGACGTCATCGGGTCCTGGAAGATCATCCCGATGCCAGCCCCGCGGATCGAGCGGATCTGGTCCTGCGACAACGCCATCAGGTCGGAGCCCTTGTAAAGGACCTGGCCCCCGAACTGCGCGTTCGGATCGGTGATCAGCCGCATGACCGACATCATGGTGACGCTCTTGCCGGATCCGGATTCACCGACTATGCCGAGCGTCTCACCCTCATTGAGGGTCAGCGACACATCGTCCACGGCGCGCACGAGGCCGTCCTCGGTCCGGAACGACACCGTGAGATTGCGTATCTCCAGCAGCGGGCCGGACATCAGGTCGGCCGCACTCTCGGATCGAGCCACGCATAGGCGATATCGACCAGCGCGTTCGCCAGAACAATGAAGAAGGCGCCATAGATGACCACGGCGATGATGACCGGCAGGTCAAGGTTCGTCAGCGACTCGTAAGTCAGAAAGCCCACACCGTGGATGCCGAAGACCACCTCGGTCAGGATGGCGCCGCCGCCCACGAGCGCGCCGAAGTCGAGCCCGAAGAGGCTGACGAAGGTGATCATCGACGTGCGCAGCGTGTGGCGCATCAGGACGCGACGCTCCGAGAGACCCTTGGCCCGCGCAGTGCGGACGTAGTCCTCGGTCTGGACCTCCAGCAGGTTGGCTCGGAGCACCCGAGCGTAGAACCCGATGTAGAGAATCGACAAGGTGATCCACGGGAAGATCAGCCCTTCGAACCAGATCACCGGGTTGGTTGTGAAGGAGGTGTATCCAAGCGGCGGCAGCCAGCTGAAAACGCTGCTGTGGAGCTTGCCCTGCGTGATCAGGTTGACGACCTGACCGAGCCAGAACACGGGTGCGGACACTCCGACGAGCGCCAGCACCATGAGCGCGGGATCCCAGATGCGGCCGCGCAGCTGCGCCGCCGCGACGCCCATGAGGATCGCCATGACGATCCAGATCAGCGCCGCGCCGAACACGAGCGACAGAGTGGCCGGCACGGCGGCGAAGATCTCCTGGACGACCCTGGTGCCCTGGTTGGAGTAGGACACCAGATCGCGGGTGATGAAGATCTTCTTCATCATGACGCCGTACTGGACGTAGAGCGGCCGATTAAGCCCGAGCTGCGCGCGGATCTCCGCGAGCACCTGCGGGCTCGGGTTACGGCCAGCGATCGCGCGAGCCGGGTCCACGCCAGGCGTCTTGAAGAAGATGACAAACACCACCACCGTGATCACGAACATGACGACCACGGTCCACAGCGTCCGCCGTACGACGAACGTCAGCATGCGACCCGCTCCGGCCTGCTCGCGGGCATCGCTACCCCACCCTCAGCTTCGCCCGGGGATCGAGCGCGTCGCGGACGCCGTCGCCGAGCACGTTGAGCGACAGCACCGTCAGCACGATCATGATGCCGGGCGCGATCGATACCCACGGTCTGGTGTAGAGGAGCTGCTGGCCGTTGTTGATGATCGTGCCCCAGCTGACATTGGGCGGCTGGACGCCGACCGACAGGAACGACAAGGCCGCCTCTGTCAGGATGGTCGTCGCGATCATCAGCGGTAGCAGCACGATGACCGTGGACACCACGTTCGGCAGGATCTCGGAGAAGATCAGCCGCACGTTGGACGCGCCCTGGGCGATCGCCGCCTCGACGAACTCCTTGTTGACGACCGAGAGCACCTGACCGCGTACCGGCCGGTACACATAGGGCACGTAGATGAGGCCGATGATCACCGTCGGCGTCCACAGGCTCGCCGCCCGCACGTGCAGGAATGCGATCTGGATGCCCGTCGACTTCGTGAGCAAGACCGTCGCGAGACAGATCGCGAGGAGGTAGGCGGGGAACGCCCAGACGATGTCCATCACCCTGGACAAGATGGTGTCGATGAGCCCGCCGAAGAACCCGGCGATGAGCGCGATCAGGGTCGCCACAACGCAGCAGAGGACGGCCGAGGTGACCCCGATCTGTAGCGATGCGCGACCGCCGTAGAGCAGCAGCGCCGCGACGTCACGGCCGATGCCGTCGGCGCCCAGGAAATAGTGGCGGACGTCCAAGGTCGGACCGATGGGGGCCTCGCCGAGCTTGAGTACTCCGCCGCCCTGCTGCATCACAGCCGTGACCTTGCCGTTCACGAGCGTCGTCCCGTTGAGATTGGGGCTGAGGACGTTGCCGTCGTGCGCGATGTCGTGCGCGTAGAGCGGCGCTGCCAGGCTCAGCAGGACGATGAGGAGGAACACACCGAGTGCCGCCAGCGCGACGCGGTTGCGCCGGAGCCTCCGCCACGCCAGCGCCCACGGGTTGCGGCCGGCAACAGCCGGCCGCAACCCGATGACAGTGGTCTGCTCAGCTACAGCAGCCACGAAGTGGTCTCCGTTTCGGGCCGCTGCCCCGCTACGAGGACAGCCACATCTGGTCGATCAGGATGTACCACTGCGGGTTCCACTGGTAGCCGTGCACACTCTTCGCGAGGACGTCGATCTGCTTCGGGTTGTAGAGGTCCACCCAGGGAGCCTGCTGGGTGTCCATGTGGTCGACCTGCGTCCATAGCGAGGCGGCCTTGCTCGGGTTGGTCGCCTCGGCGGACTCAGCCTGATTGATCAGTTTCTCGATTGCCGGGTCGCAGAACTCTGCGATGTTCGGGCTCGCGTCACTGTTCTTGTGGATGCTGGTGCAGCCGAGCAGCACGTTCAGGAAGTCGGACGGCGCCGGGTAGTCCTGATACCAGGCCGACCAGGCCACGCCCCAGGTGGCGGAGTTCGCCGAGTTCTGCACGTAGGGGTACTGGTTGGACGCGGTGAGCAGCTGCGTGCTTGCCTGATAGCCAATGGCGTTCAGGTCGGACACCATCTGCTCGGCCAGTGCGGTACCGACCTGGTCGTTGGTGCTGTCGACCACGACCTTGTCTCCGGCTGTGCCCGATTGCTGCACCAGCTGCTTGGCCTTGGTCAGGTCAGGAGCGGACCAGACGGTCTGCGCGCCGGTGGTGTACGGGCAGTACGGCTTATATGACGGGAAGTTCGGTGGCAGGATCTGGCACGCCGGCACCGCCAGCGACGAACCTCCGGCGATCTTCACGTAGGCCGCCCGATTGGCAGCGTAGTTAATGGCCTGCCGAGCCAGCTTGTTGTTGAACGGCGCGTGGCTCGTGTTCAGCGCCATGTACCAGTCGGCGGTCAGCGTGTTCACGTGGACCTGGTTCGCGTACTGCGCGCTATTCAGCGTTGTCAGCTGATCGGAGGGAATCTGGTCGCCGTCGAAAACCTCGTCGGCCTGTCCGTTCTCCACCTGGGTGACCTCGTCGGAGACCTGCAGGCCGTACTTCTCGATGATCTCGTTCGGGTAGCCCTTCGGCTGGGCGGCCGCGCTCCAGACGTGGAAGTACGGATTGCGGACGAGCACCGCTTCGGTGTTCGGGTTGTAGGACTTCCACATGTACGGTCCGGTTCCCGGCGGCACGTTGTTGCCCGTCAGCTTCAGCGAGGTGCTGCCCGGTACCGCCATGGCAAAGGGCAGGGAGAGCTGGTCCATGATCTCGGGATCGGGCGCGGTGAGGTTGATGGTGAGCGTGGAGGCCGAGTTGTTGGCGATCACGCCCTGGCTCAAATCGCAGCCCTTGGTGTTGCACGAGCTGGCACCGACGATGCCGCTGTAGAAGGACGTCGGGCCGGGTACGGTGAACTGGCGCTTGAACGTGGTGACGAAGTCGCTGGGCTTCAGCACCTCGCCGTTGGAGAACTTGATCCCCTTCCGGATGTGGAACACGTACGTCTTGCCGCCGTTGGTCGGCGCCGGGATAGACGTCGCAAGGTCCGGCACGATCTTCGTGCCCGCGATGCCTCCCTGCTTAGCAAACGTCACCAGGCCGTCGTGGGTGTCGATGAGAAGCTGCCACTCTTCGAGCGTGTAGTTCTGCGCCGGGTCAGCGACGCCGAATGCAGAGTTGGCCAGAATGGTGAACACGCCACCGGGATGTCCCGTGGCGGCTGAACTGGAGCTGGAGCTCGGGCTGGCACTCCCGCCACAGGCGGCGGCGGTCAGCGCTGCGATGGTTAAAACGACGAGGCTACCCAGCCGAGTCTTGCCGCTTAACTTACTTTTCTTTGACCCAATTCGTTGCATCTGACGCCTCCTTATCCGGAAGTTATACAACCCGTCTGCAAGCGTTGGGAAGACGAACGAGTAACGCTTTAGCACCAGGACCTGCGGCGGGTCGGAGCTGCCGCAGAGCAGCTAGGTGTTCTCCGGAAAGTGACACGCAACCTTGTGCCCAGCCGCGCGCTCCGCCAGCGGCGGCTCAACGGTGCGGCAGATGTCCTGTGCCTTCCAGCAGCGGGTGTGGAAGCGGCAGGCCGGCGGCGGGTTCAGCGGGCTCGGCACGTCGCCGGTCAGCCGGATGCGCTCCCGGCGCTCCCGGACTCCGCCCTCGCCGCGCACCGGCTCGGGCACCGGCACGGCGGACATCAGCGCGACCGTATACGGGTGGTGGGGCGTGGCGTACAGCTCGTCCCGGCCGGCGACTTCCACCAGCTTGCCGAGGTACATCACCGCGACCGTGTCACTGATGTGACGCACGACCGACAGGTCGTGCGCGATCACGACGTAGGTCAGGCCGAGCTCGTTCTGCAGGTCCTCCAGCAGGTTGACCACCTGTGCCTGGATGGATACGTCGAGCGCCGACACCGGCTCGTCCGCGACAATCAGCTTCGGCTTGAGCGCCAGCGTCCTGGCGATGCCGATGCGCTGCCGCTGACCGCCGGAAAACTCGTGCGGGTACCGGTTGTAGTGCTCGGGGTTCAGCCCGACCAGCTCGAGCAGGTCCTGCACGGTTCGCTTGATGCCGCGCTCGGTCTGCACGCCCTGCAGCCGGAATGGCGCACCGACGATCGCGCCGACGGTATGCCGCGGGTTCAGCGACGAGTACGGGTCCTGGAAGATCATCTGAATGTCGCGGCGAAGCGGCCGCATGGCGCTCATGGACAGGTGCGTGATGTCCCGCCCGTCGAAGACGATCTGGCCGCCCGTGGGCTCGAGCAGCCGCGTCAGCAGCCGCCCCGTTGTGGTCTTCCCGCAGCCGGACTCGCCCACCAGGCCGAGCGTCTGCCCGGAGGGAACCGAGAAGTCGATCCCGTCGACCGCCTGCACCGCGCCGACCTTGCGCCGGAAGACGATGCCACGGGTCACAGGGAAGTGCTTCTGCAGGCCGGTCACCCGGAGCAGGGCGTCGCCCGCGCCGCCGCTGTCTCCCGTCATTGCTGGCGTGCTGACCGGCGCGCTCACGCGTCCTCCCCGTCCACTCGGGCGAGCGAGGCCACCCGCTCGGCTCGCAGCGTCGTCCGCTGTGCGCTGGTCAGATGGCACGCCACCCGGTGGCCGAGCTCGATCTCGCGCAGCTCGGGCACCTGCGTCTCGCTCTTGCCGTTGGTGAGCGCCGCGTAATCGCAGCGCGGGTGGAACGGGCATCCGGCCGGCACGTTAATGAGGCTCGGCGGGGTGCCCTTGATGGGGATCAGCCGCTCCGCGCGCGCCTCGTCGAGGCGAGGCATCGAGGTCAGCAGGCCCCAGGTGTAGGGATGGCCCGGCCGCCGGAAGATGTCCTCGGCCGTGCCATACTCGGCTGCCCGGCCACTGTACATCACCAGGATGTCGTCCGACAGCTCGGCGACGACACCAAGGTCGTGCGTGATGATGATGACCGCGGAGCCGAACTCCCGCTGCAGGTCCGAGATCAGATCGAGGATCTGCGCCTGGACCGTCACGTCGAGCGCGGTCGTGGGCTCGTCGGCGATGAGCAGCTCCGGGTTGCAGCTCAGTGCCATTGCGATCATGGCGCGCTGCCGCATGCCGCCGGAGAACTGGTGCGGGTAGTCGTCCACCCTGGTGGCCGGCTGCGGGATGCCGACTCGGCCGAGCATGTCGATCGCGTGCTGCCGGGCGGTTTTCTTGCCGACCTTGTTGTGGATCAGGTAGGCCTCGCTGATCTGCCTGCCCACGGTGTAGTACGGGTGCAGCGATGAGAGCGGGTCCTGGAAGATCATCGCCATCTTGCTGCCGCGCAGCGTGCGGACCCGCTCGGGCGTGGCGGCGATCAGATCCTCGCCGTCCAGCAGGACCTGACCAGAGATGTCGGCCCGGGTGTGCTGATGCAGGCCGAGGATGCCGAGGCTGGTAACGCTCTTGCCAGAACCGGACTCGCCGACGATGCCGAGCGTGCGGCCGCGGTCCAGACTGAACGACACCCCGTCGACGGCCCTGACCAGGCCGTCATCGGTCGGGAAATGGATCCGCAGGTCACGGACGGCAAGCAGGGTCTGGCTAGCGGGCGCGCCGCCCCCAAGCGGAACTTCGGTCAGCGGGGTCGCAGCCATCAGAGCCTCACCCTCGGGTCGACCGCCGCGTACAGGATGTCGACGATCAGGTTCGCGATCACGATGAAGAAAGCGGCCAGCAGCACGACGCCCATGATCTCGGGCAGGTCGGAGTTATTGATCGCCTCGATCGTGAACAAGCCGAGACCGTGCAGGCTGTAGGTGTATTCGGTGATCACGGCGCCGCCGAGCAGCAGGCCGAGATCGAGCCCGAAGATGGTGAGCACGGGCGTCAGCGCGGCCCGCAAGCCGTGTCGCAGGATGACAGTGCGCTCGGGCAGGCCTTTCGCCCGCGCGGTCCTGATGTAGTCCTCGTGCATCGTCTCCAGCATCCCGGCCCTGGTGATCCGCGCATAGAGGGCTGAGTACAGGAATGCGAGCGTGAGCCACGGCAGGATCAGGTTCTTAGCCCACTCCAGCGGGTTCGAGAACGGGCTGACGTACTGGACGTTCGGGAATATCTGCCACTTGAAGCTGAAGATGAGCAGCAGGATCTGACCGGTGAAGAAGATCGGCAGCGACACCCCGAGCAGCGCCGTGCCCATGGCGACCCGGTCGAAGAACGACCCGCGCCGCAGCGCGGACAGCACTCCGATGGCCACGCCGCTCACGAGCCAGATCACCGCGGCGCCGAGGGCCAGCGAGAGTGTGACCGGGATGTAGCTGACCAGCAGCGGCCACACGGGCTGCTGATCGCGCCAGGAATAGCCGAGGCACGGCGCCGGGCAATGGGTGATGCTCGGCCCGTTGCTGTAGTTCTCGCCCGCCACGATGCCCTTGAGGAACCGTCCGAACTGCACCTGCAGCGGCTGGTTCAGGCCGAGCTTGACCTCGATGGCGTGCACCTGTGACGGCGTCGGGTTACGGCCCACGTACTGAGCCGCGAGCTGGTAGGTGCTCTGGCCGGCCAGCCTGGGCAGTAGGAAGAAAATCGCGAACGTGATCGCCGAGACGACCACGAGCAGCAGCACCGTGGCGAGCAGTCGCCTGATGATGAATGTAACCACTGTGTGCGCGCCGGTACCCGGCCCGCGGTGCTACCACCGCGGGCCGGGTCCTGCGCTCTCACCTGCTCTCTGCTGCTCGTATCCTGCGCGGTTCCGGCTACTTCAGGCCGAGGACCGCGTAGTTGTACATGCCGAAGGCCTTGTCCACGTAGACGTTGGTGAGGTTCGGGTTCCGGTAGAGCAGAACCTTCTGGTACACCATCGGCAGGATGGCGG
>DASQIW010000198.1:0-18248 GCA_035631375.1 Streptosporangiaceae bacterium | reverse complement strand
GGCTATCCGGAGAGCGCGGCGCGGGCGCTGGCGCATGCGGCGGGTTACCGGGAGTGGCGGGATGCGCCGCGGGGGGTGGTGCCGGAGCTTGCCGGTGTGGATACCGGGGCGGCCCGGCGGGTGGTTGCCGGGTTCCTGGCGGGGGAGCCGGGTGGCGGCTGGCTGCCGGCCGCGGCGGCGGGTGAGCTGCTGGCCTGTTACGGCATCTCCATGGTGGACACGGAGGCGGTGACGGGGCCGGAGGCGGCGGTCGCGGCGGCGGGCCGGCTGGGCGGGCGGGTGGTGCTGAAGGCGGAGGCGGACGGGGTGGTGCACAAGTCGGCTGCGGGGGCGGTGCGGCTGGATCTGCGGACTGCCGGTGAGGTGGCGGGGGCGTACGCCGAGCTGGCGGTGGCGTTCGGGGACCGGCTGCGGCGGGTGCTGGTGCAGCCGATGCTGGCCGGCGGGGTGGAGACGATGGTGGGGGTGGTGGCCGAGCCGGTGTTCGGGCCGCTGGTGGTGTTCGGGCTGGGCGGGGTGGCCGCCGATGTGCTGGGGGACCGGGCGGCGCGGCTGGCGCCGCTGACCGACGTCGATGCGGCGGCGATGCTCGGCGCGGTGCGGGCGGCGCCGCTGCTGGCGGGGCTGGCCGGCGGCCCGGCGGCGGACACGAGCGCGCTGGCGGGGCTGCTGCTGCGAGTGTCGCGGCTGGCTGATGACCAGCCGGAGGTCGCCGAGCTGGACCTGAACCCGGTGATCGCCCGGCCGGACGGCGCCTACCCGGTCGATGTCCGGGTCCGGCTCGCGCCGGCCGCTCCGGGTGACCCGTTCCTCCGCCAGCTCCGCTGACTGCCCGAGATGCCGGGATCAGGACGGACGGCCCCGTTCCCCTATTTCCCAGGACCCTTGCCCAACCTGCACCCCTGCGCCAAACCTGAGGTGGAGACTAACGCTCATCCAGGTGTGAGCCGTACTCTGCCGGGTAGAGAGTTCCGGCGCATCACGCGGGCCGGGGCTCGTCGGCCGGGGCCTTCGGACGGAGGTGCCGCTGATGTCACTGCGACATCCGCTGGCAAACCGGACGCGAGGCTGCGCGCGTAATCCGCTCCGGCGCCGGCTCGACGACGTCGAGACCATGATCATGGTCGGCCTCGTGGTGCTGTTCCTGGTGATCGCGCCGCTGCTGTGCATCGTGACGGGTCGGCTCGCGGACGAAGCAGGACTGCGCGAGCAGCGCGCTGAGCAGGCGTGGCGGCCGGTCACCGCGGTGCTGGTCCAGAGCGCCGCGCAAGGCCTTGCGGGCCAGGACGCCGCGTGGGGCGCGGCGTGGGTGAAGGCTCGCTGGCACGCACAGGACGGCCAGCTGACAACCGGCACCATCGCGGTCGACCTCAGCGCCAAGGCAGGGCAGAAGGTAACGATCTGGGTGACCCGGTCGGGACAGGTCACCCATCCGCCGCTGAGCCACGGCGAGGTGCTGGACGGAGTCGCGAACGCGGCGATGGCAACCGCCGCGGGCGCGGCCGCGCTCTTCGCGCTCGGCGGGGCCGTGATCCGGGCGGCCGTCAACCGCCGGCGGATGGATTCGTGGGCGCGCGACTGGGACGTCGTGGGCCCGAGGTGGACCTCGCTGCGCTGAGAGAGCTGCGTCCGGGCCCTGAATGGGTACGGGAGGACACATGCGTGCCTGGGTAGTTGATCACACCGCGCCGGTCGATGAGCACCCGCTGCGCCGTGTGGACCGGGCCGAGCCGGAGCCTGGCGCCGGCCAGGTGCGGGTGCGGATCAGCTGCTGCGGGGTGTGCCGCACGGACCTTCACCTGGCCGAGGGGGACCTGCCGCCGAAGCAACCGGGCGTGACGCCAGGGCACGAGATCGTCGGCCGGATCGACACGCTGGGAGCCGGGGCGAGCCGGTTCGCCGTCGGCGAGCGGGTGGGCGTGCCATGGCTTGGCGGCACCGACGGAAGCTGCCGATACTGCCGCCGCGGCGCGGAGAACCTGTGCCTGGCGCCGGTGTTCACCGGCTGGGATGTCCACGGCGGCTATGCGGACGCTTGCGTCGCCGACGAGGCGTACGTGTACCGGCTGCCGGAGAAGCTCGACGACGAGCACGCGGCGCCGCTGCTGTGCGCGGGCATCATCGGGTACCGGGCGCTTCAGCGTGCGGCCGTGCCGCCCGGCGGGCGGCTCGGTATCTACGGGTTCGGCGGCAGCGCGCACATCACCGCGCAGATCGCGCTGCACCAGGGCATGCGGGTACACGTGCTCACCAGGGGCGAGGGCAATCGCGCGCTCGCGGCCGAGCTGGGCGCCGACTCGGTGGGGGACGCGGCCGACACGCCGCCGGAGCCGCTGGTCGGCGCGATCCTGTTCGCCCCGGCCGGGGAACTGGTGCCGGTCGCGATGCGCGCGCTCGACCGCGGCGGCACGCTCGCGATCGCCGGGATCTGGCTGTCGGACATCCCGTCCCTGCGCTACGCCAGCGAGCTGTTCGAGGAGCGGCAGGTCCGCAGTGTGACCGCGAACACCCGCCGCGACGGCGAGGAGTTCCTGGCGCTGGCGGCCCGGTTCGGCATCACGCCGACGACCGTGGCGTACCCGATGGAGCGCGCCGACGATGCCCTGGCGGACCTCGCGCACGGGCGGTTCAGCGGGGCTGCCGTGGTGCACAACTAGCCGTCTGGAGCCTGCCTCGGGGCCTGGACGACGACAAATTGCGCAGTGCGGCGGAACTGGAAGTCCAGGGACTCATACAGCCGGATCGCGTTGACGTTGCTGGCCATCACGTGCAGGAACGGCGTGTCGCCGCGTGCCCGGATGGCCGCTGCCACCGCCAGCGTGAGCCGACGGGCCAGGCCCTGACCGCGGTAACTCGGGTCGGTACAGACAGCGCTGATCTCGGTCCAGCCTGGCGGCCGCAGCCGCTCGCCCGCCATGGCGATCAGCGCGCTGCCGCGCCGGATGCCGAGATAGCCGCCGAACTCGATGGTGCGCTCCAGGAAGGGCCCCGGCTGGGTTCGCGCTGCCAGGTTCAGCATGTCGGGCACATCGTCCGGTCCGAGCCTGACCGCCTCGCTGTCGGGCGTGCCCGTGATGCCGTCGCCGGTCAGCTGCACCGCGCCGATGACCCTGAGGACCCGCCAGCCGTCCGGGGGATCGGCAGGCACGCCGGCCGTGGCTGCGACGCCACCGGGGCCGGTGAGCTCGGCGAGGCCGGCCCAGTCGTCCGGTGCGGGCGCTGCGGGCAGCCCTGCGAACGGGGACACGTCCGCCGGATAGCGCAGCGCGTTCCCGCTGCGTTGCGCCATGCGCGCGTGCGGCCCGAGCAAGGCGGTGTAGGCAGGGTTGCTCAGCGGCGCGTGGTCGATCACAGGCCTGGGCTACCCGGGCGTGCTCGGCTGGGCGGCCGCGCGCAGCGCCGCCGCGGTGGCCAGCAGGTCGGCCCGGTCGGTCTGGTAGGGCAGGTAGAGCGAGGTCCGGGTGATCACGTCGCCGTAGCGCGCCACGATGGCAGCCGCGACCTCGGCAGGCGTGCCCGACACGGCGAAGGCGTCGAGAACGTCATCGGTGATGAGCTCGCCCATCTGGGCCCATTCCTGCCGCCGCGACATGACGTTGAGCCGGTCGCCGAGATCGGCCCAGCCGTGCAGCTCGAGCACGGTCCGGTACGACGGTGTCGAGCCGTAGAAGGCGATCTGGCCCCGGACGCCCTGCTCGGCCCTGGCCCGGGTCTTGGGGTCGGTCCCCATGACCGCGAGCACCGGCAGGCAGAGGGTGAAGCCGTCGAGGCTGCCGCGTGCGGCACGCAGCGCCGGGAGCGTCCGCTCACGCAGGTAGGCCTCGGTGGTAAAGCCGTGGCACAGCATCCCGTCGGCGACGCGGCCGGCCACGGCGGTCATGCGCTCGCCGACGGCCGCGAGCAGGACGCCCGGCTTGCCGTGCGGGTTCGGACCCGGGTTGAAGAAGTCGGTCATGAGCGTGTGGTGGTAATAGCTCCCGCGGAACGCGAGGGGCCCGCCGGTGGCCCAGCATTCCCAGATGGCCCGGATAGCGGCGATGAATTCCTCCATCCGGTCGGCCGGATGGCTCCACGGCATGCTGAACCGGCGCTCGATGTGCGGCCGCACCTGCGAGCCGAGTCCGAGCTGGAACCGGCCACCCGAGATCAGCTGAATGTCGTTGGCCGCCGCCGCGACCGTCATCGGGTTGCGCGCGAACGCGACCACGATCTCCGATCGCAGCGTGATGGTACTGGTCGCGCGCGCCGCGAGGGCGAGCGCTATGAACGGGTCGTGCCTGGTTTCGGGAACGCTGAGGCCGTCGAAGGCGTCCGCCTCGGCGGTGCTGGCGGCCGCCTCGGCGGCCTGCAGGGATTCGGAGAGGCTCACGCCGGTATCGATCAGCATCTGTCCAGTCTCGCGCACCCGCGCCGGAATCAGCGGGTGCGGCTAGACGATCGAGGTGCTGTGGCCGGACCAGTATCGGTCGCGGAGCAGGCGCTTGACCAGCTTCCCGGTCTCGGTGCGCGGCAGCTCGGCGACGAAGTCTACGGTTCGCGGGCACTTGAAGTGCGCCATCCGGTCCCGGCAGTAAGAGATGAGCTCCTGGGCGAGTTCCGGGCTGGCCGCGGCCGGGTCGGCCAGCTGGACGACCGCCTTGACCTCCTCGCCCAGGTCCTCGTTCGGCACGCCGATGACGGCGACATCCAGCACGGCCGGGTGCCCGGACAGCAGGTTCTCGGTCTCCTGCGGGTAGATGTTGACGCCGCCGGAGATGATCATGTAGCTCTTGCGGTCGGTGAGGTACAGGTACCCCTCGTCGTCGACGTGGCCGACGTCGCCCACGGTGCTGGTCATCCCGTCGGGCGTCCGGCTCGCCGCCGTCTTGTCCGGCTCCTGGAAGTACGAGAACGCGGTGGCACCCCGGAACCACACGGTCCCGTCGGTGCCAGTCGGGCACTCGTTGCCGTCCTCGTCGAGGATGAGTAGCTCGCCGAGGATGGGACGGCCGACAGTGCCGGGATGCGCGAGCCACTGCGCGCTGTCGCAGAAGGTAAAGCCGTTTGCCTCGGTCGCTCCGTAGTACTCCGTGATGATCGGGCCGAGCCAGTCAATCATCCCGCGCTTGATGTGCACGGGACACGGGGCCGCCGCGTGCACGATGCACTCGAGACAGGAGGTGTCATAGCTGGTACGCACCTCTTCTGGCAATCGGAGCAGCCGGGAGAACATCGACGGGACCATCTGGCAGTTGGTCACCCGGTACCGCTCCACGAGGGCTAGCCACTGCGCCGCATCGAAATGCTCCATGACGACGGTCGTCGACCCGAGCCGCATCGAGGCGGCGACACATGCCTGCGGCGCCGAGTGGTACAGCGGTGCCGGGTTGAGGTAGGTCATGCCCGGCCGAAGGCCGAACATGGCGCTGACGAACTCCATGACCGGCAGCGCGTCGCCCGGCGTGGCGTCGGGCAGCTCGCGCAGAACCCCCTTGGGCTGGCCGGTTGTGCCCGAGGAGTACAGCATGGCGGCGCCGAGGGCCTCGTCAGGAATGGGCTCTGTGGGGAAGGGCGCGACGGCGGCCTCATAGGACTGCCAGCCAGCCGGCGGGCTGTCCGTGCCGGTCATGAATAGGCCCTCGAGTTGCGGGCACTGCGCCGCGGCCGCCACCGCCACGGGCTGGCGGGCAGCCGAGCTGAAGAGCAGCCGGGACTGCGAGTTCGTGATGATGTACGCGACCTCGTCGGGTGCAAGGTAGATGTTGATCAACGTGTAGTACAGGCCCGCGCGCTCTGCGGCACCCTCGATCTCGAGCAGCCTCGGCCCGTTCTCCATGAAGACCGCGATGTGGTCGCCGCGCTGCAGCCCGGCCGCGCGGAGCAGGTGCGCCGCCGCATTGCAACGGGCCTCGTGCTCGGCGAATGTGACGGTCTCGCCGGTATTCGCCATGATGATGGCCGGCTGGTCAGGGTGCTCGAGGGCGTGCTGACGGGCGAACATGCTTCTCCTCGTTAGGTCCGCTGCGGGACTGCCTCAGGGTGAGGCTACAGGCGGCGGCCCGGCGATCACAGCAATCGGTCAGCCCGAGGTTGCCAGCGGCGTTCCCTGATATGGCTACCTAAGACTGGCAGTTCTGGCAATAACGGAATTGCAGGTCATCACCGGCCTGTTCCGGGTCAGCATGTCGCTCACCTGCGCCATTTGCATTTTCTGGACGTGTCGCTCGGATTAGCATGGCGCCGCTGTATTTCGTGCGGTATTCGAGAACCTGTGGCGGGAAGCCGCAGGCGAAAACTAATCAGGCAAACAGGTTGATCATTCACGACAAGCGCCTCAGCGGGCGGGTCCGCGACCCGTTCAGCGAGGCCGGCCACGGTCGGCCGCGCGTGTACGTGCATATTGG
Source organism: Streptosporangiaceae bacterium (assembly GCA_035631375.1). GTDB lineage: Bacteria > Actinomycetota > Actinomycetes > Streptosporangiales > Streptosporangiaceae > JAJYUU01. The sequence continues at coordinate 11,865 of DASQIW010000198.1, read as the reverse complement.
GGAGCCGAAGACGGGCACCACGTTCCTGCAGGACATCTTGTGGGATAACCGGTCGGTCCTTGCCGTCAGGGGAATCGTGCTGCCCGGCTACAACAGGCGCGATCACATCAGGGCTCGCCGGGACCTGCGGGACGAGCCACGGCAGGCTTCCGACCTGGCTGATCCGTGGACGGGGGAGTGGGAGGTGCTCACCGCGCAGGCGCTCCGCGCGCCGGTGGCCGCGGTCATCTCTGACGAGTTGCTGGCGGCGTGCACCGAGCAGCAGGTGGAGCGCGCGGTCCGGTCGTTAGCACCGGCCGACGTGCACATCATCCTCACCGTTCGCGCTCTTGATGCCCTGCTGCCAGCCGAATGGCAGGAAACGGTCAAGTGCGGTGAGAGTCTCGGCTGGGACTCGTGGCTGCGCGCGGTGAGCATGGCGGCGTCCGCCCCTGACCGCCGGGACCTGTCGGTCTTCTGGGCCGCGCACGACACGCTCGCGATCCTTCAGCTCTGGTCACGCCATCTTCCGGCCGATCACGTGCACGTCATCACCACGCCTCGACAGCGCTCACCGCACTTGCTGTGGGGGCGACTCGCATCGGTTCTGGGAATTGATCCCGGTGGGCTGGACCTGAGCCAGGCACGGTCAAATTCGTCCCTTGGGTACGCGGAAACTGAATTTCTGCGACGCGTCAATGAGCGGCTCACGGCCGATGTGCCCTACTGGTTCTACACCCGGAATGTGAAGAGCATTCTCGCCCAGGACGTCTTGCGTGCGCGGCCAGGCGGCCGGCGTCCCGCGCTACCACCCCGGCTGCTGACCTGGGCCGCCGACGAGGCCAGCCTCCTGCGCGCGGGCCTGGCCGCTGCGGGCGTTCACCTGGTCGGCGACCCGGCTGAGCTGCTGGCCGACGATGCCACTGACCGAGCGGTGGTCCAGCCGGCTGCACCAGCAGACATGGTGGACGCGGCCGTGGCGTCGGCAGCGGCGCTGGCGGGTCAGCTGTACGAGCACATGTATCCGGCCAGGTCGCCGAGACAGCCGCTGGGCGGGCCACGACGGGCGCTCAGCCAGCTAGAGTGGCGTCTCCTGCACGGGCGGCTGGTCCAGCGCGGGCTGCGCCGGGCGAGCCACCGGCGAACCGCGCGGCAGCTGCGCGTGACCATCTGGCGCGTGCTGATGCGGCCGGGCCGTCAGCGACCACCAGTCCGGCTGCGACAGCCGGGCGTGACCGAAGTGGGCAGCGCATCGAATGCGGCGTGAATGGCGCCGCGCCGTTCCGCGGGAGCAGTACCGAAGTCAGGCATTGCCCTTATGCCGCGCGCAGTGGACCATATGCAGTTATGGCTAATGATCACGGCAACACCGAGCCAATGCGGCTGGCCGGCATCGAACTGGTGGCTCCCTCCTTCGAGGCCCGTCACGGATCGGCCGGGGATGGCTGGCACGGGGATGGCGAGGCGGGGGATGGCTGGGCGGGCAGCGGCTCAGACGTCATCAACGGAACGCCCCTGACGCCGGAGGAGCGAGCTCAGAAGAATCGTGACGAGGACGCGCCGGCGCCCGTCAATCGCCGGCACATTCCCCCCGCCGTCCTGGAGAACATGCGCAAGCAGGTTGCCGACTTTGCCGACTTCGCGCATCTCACCCGGCTGGAGAGCCCGACCGCTGTGCTCGCCCTGGGCTCCGGCGGCGGGATCACCGCCGCCGTGGTGGAGACCATCGCCGAGAAGCTTTTCGGCACGGAGGCAGTTGCCGGGCTGGGCGCCAGCAAGCGAGAGCTGACCGACTCGCTCCTGCTGGCGCTCGTGGCGCCCGGGGAGCCTGATGAGCTAACCGAGGCCCAGCGCGGGGCTTTCATTAGCGTGCGCGGCCGCCTGGCACTCGATGTGTCGATGGCTGAGTTCGGCGTCGAGCCGAAAGTCTGGCCGGTGAGCCTGGACGCTGCACCGGGGCGGCAGCTGGCCGCGGCCGACGGTCAGGCGCTCTCGGCCGCCGATGGCTACGCTGCGGGTCCGTGCGCGGCGTTGATCGTCGGCGGAGCGGCGACCATCGCCCGTGAGCGTCCATACCTGACTCTCGACGCTCTCATGGCCTACGCGCGCCGCGTGGTGTACGAGTACCAGAGCCCGAACGGAGAACGACCGGCGGCAGGAGGCGGCCTCGTCGCGGCCCGCAACCTGGAGGTCGTGGTCCTGCTGGAGGAGGCGCTCGGCGGCGGTCTGTGGATCGACGTTGACCGGACCACCGGCCGGGCGGCTGCCGCGCTGGCGATCGGGCTGCCGGAATCGCAGGCGGCCCTGCGGTTCACCCATGTGGACAAGCTGCGCGCGCCAGAGCTGCGCACGCAGCTGCCTGCGGGTACCGCTACTGCTTGACCTCGAGGAACACCGCGACATTGAGCTCGTTCATGAGGTTCGGCCCGGTGCCATTGACGGCGTTTTCCTTCTGCTCCTTGGAGAAGCCCTCGAAGCCGGGCTGCAGGAACCCGGCCGATAGGCACGCCTTCGTGCGCACGATGATCAGCGGTGCCACGTAGAGCGCCCCGAGACCGCCGTCACGCCAGGCCTCCAGGACCGCCCGGAGTTCTGCAGCCCCCGGGGTGGGTGTGCCGCGCGCACTGTTGTCATCCGCCGCGGCGGCCCGGGTTGCGTCGCCGAGAACATCCCTGGGTGCGGGCTTACCCGCCGGCCAGCGCACGTAGAACGTGGTGCCGTCAAGGCCGTCGTCCTGGCGGTACGTCAGGTGAGCTCCTAGCGCCGCCAGGAAGCCTTCGAGCAACTCAGGCATGGCGTCCATGACCGAGAGCTGCTGCGCATACAGGCCACCGCGCAGGATGAGCGGCTTCGATCCCGTCGCCACCTGATGGTCGAGCGTCGTGAAGGTGTACCGCTCGAGTTCGGTCAGCCTGCGGTCAGCGCGGTACGCGTCGAAGTCGGCCGTCATGAAATGTGCGTTCGCGCGCTCGCGCATCTTCATCGCGTTCTGGAGGGCTGCGTCAAAGTTCTCGCGGCTGATATTCAGCTGCTCGAGCGCCATCGCGACGGTCCTGTTGGCCATGTCCACTCTCTCGTCGACCGCGGCGAGAAGCGCTTTGCGACCGCGCAGCAACAGCCACACCCACGCCCACGGGACCACGCCGATCGCAATCACCAGTGCCACGGACGCGATGACTATTGCCGCAGTTGCCGGCGCCATCATTTTCCTCCCCATGCCTCGCCAGGCAGGCAGCCAGCCATTATGCCGCGGTGCCTTCGTGGCGAAATAACCATTTGGGCGACAATGTGCCGCACCAGTGCCACACAATGCAAGCAGAAGCGCCGGTGCGCCGGTTAGATCCTGTTAGCCGGTCCGGCTTCTCACCCAGGTTGCGAGCAGGGCGGCCGCCTGCTCTCGCGCGCCGGCTGGCTCGAGCAGGTAGTGATCGGCCCTGATCGCGGCGAGGGTCTTATCCTCAGCCGCGAGCGCCCCGTAGAGGCTGCGGGCGTCGCTGTCGAACACCCCGGTGTCCGCGGTGGCGTGCACGACGAGGGACGGCAGCGTGATCCGGGCCAGGTGCGGCGCGGCGGTGCACTGCGAGGTGCGCAGGCTCCACATCGACAGCCAGGTTCGCAGCGTGCTCACAGCGCCGATGCCGAACACTCCGTAGTTGGCCTTAACCGGCTCGCCGAGGTAGCACCAGTTCGGCTTTCTGTCGGACGGCTCGATCGACGGATCGATCATCCGCAGGTCCGCCCAGGTCCGCGGCAGCGTGAACAGCCGATCCCTGGCCCGCGTGCCCGCCAGCCGGCTGAGCTGGTCCAGGACCCAGTCAGTGATCCGCTCGTTGCGGGCACGCTGCGCGGCTCGGTAGCGGTCCTGAAACTCCGGGCTGAACGGCGGGCCGTTCCGGCGGTCGTACGGGTCTAGCGCTGCCTCGGCCGACAGCGGATCGGCTTCGTTCAGCACCGACGCGTCGAGCCAGCTGGTCAGCACCTCGGGCCGGCCGCGGTGCGCGGCCAGCGCGACGAAGAGATCGCCAGGCGGCAGGTCCTCGATCGCGGGCAATGGGCGCATACCGGTAACGGGCTCGACGGAGGGCGCGGTGGCTTGCGACTGGTAGGCCGCCATCAGCGAGCCGCCACCGGAGTTGCCAAGAAGGACGACTCGCTCGGCACCGGCCTGCTCCCGCAGCCACCGCACGCCGACGCCGATATCGGCGAGCGCGTGGTCGAGCAGGAAGTGGGCTTCGCCGCCGCGGAACCTGGTGTTCCAGCCGAGGAAGCCGAATCCGTGCTCGGCGAGGTGGCTCGCGAGGTAGTGCTCGGAGAAGTCGACGTTGTAGTGGCTCGCGATGAACGCGGTCGTCGGTCGGCCGTGTGAGGGCCGATGGTAGATGCCCTGGCACGGATGGCCGCCGGCGCCAGCCCGGCCCAGCACGGGCGACGCCAGCCCGACGAACTCCCGCACGATATCGGCCATGGCCTCGCTCCAATCCGTTTTGCCTTGGCGTCGGAGTGAGCCCGAGCTTAGATTCGGGTCTGGAGCCCGCGCCAGACAGAGGAGATCAGCATGGAGTGGCGGAACGAGGAGTTCGACCTCGGCGGGGTAAACCACCTGGCGCTTGTCTGCTCGGACATGGAGCGGACGGTTGAGTTCTACACCCAGGTGCTCGGCATGCGGCTGATCAAGACGATCGACTTGCCCGCTGGGTCCGGTCAGCATTTCTTCTTCGACATGGGCGGCGGCAACGCGCTGGCGTTCTTCTGGTTCCCCGACGTGCCTGATCCTGTGCCTGGCGTGTCCGCGCCGGTGACCGTGCCAGGTCTTGGGGAGTGGACCAGCGCGGTCGGCTCGATGAACCACGTCGCGTTCAACATCCCCGAAGAGAAGTTCCTCGAGTACAGGAGCAAGCTCAAGGCCAAGGGCGTGCGGGTGAGCCCGATCATCGACCACGACGACAGCGAGCTCGGTGTGGCCAGGGAACTGCACCCCGGCGTGTTTGTCCGGTCGTTCTACTTCCAGGACCCCGATGGCATCATGCTCGAGTTCGCTTGCTGGCGCCGGGCCATGGGCCAGCCCGGCGACGTGCGGCACACCCCGAAGACCGCAGCTGACCGCACCGGTGTCCGTGGCCCGGCGAAGTTACCAGCTTTCTTGGTTGCCCAGTCGGCACCAGAGCACAGCCCGGCGTAGCAGGAGTGTGAACGCACGTCGCCCGGCTGCAGGGCAGAGCCGGCCAGGATCCTGGCCGATGCCGGCACCCGGCCGGAGTGGCTGACCCGCTACGGTGGCTCGTGGCTGCCGGGCTGAGTCCGCCCGGCGGGACGGAGCCTCATGCTGCGCAGTACGGATCGGATCCTCGTGTCCCATGCCGGTGCGCTACCCCGGCCGGAGGAACTGCAGCGGCTGTTCGACGCGGGTGACCCGGCGGAAGCGGTGTTTACCGCAGCCCTGGGCGGCGCAGTTGAGGAGGTCGTCGCGCAGCAGGTCGCGGCCGGCGTCGACGTGGTGAACGACGGCGAGATCTCCAAACGCGGCCTGTTCACCGGGTACATCAGGGACCGGATGACCGGCTTCGAGGAGCGCCGCCTGCGGCCGGGGGAGCACAAGCCGGATAACGCGGGCGTGACGGGCCGCGACCGCCTGGAGTTCCCCGGCTTCTACGCGGCGGGGCTGGGCGGGTTCGGCTCGCGCCCCGCCAGCGAGTCGCAGCAGGACGCGGCGTACTCGCCCGGCGCGGTCGCGTATGTGTGCACCGGGCCGCTGCGCTACGCGGGCAGCGACGCGGCGCAGGCCGATATCGCCCGGCTCAGCGCGGCCACCGTCGGGAGAGATGTCGGCGCGTTCCTGCCGGCGATCACGCCCGGCACCGTCGAGCACTGGCTTCGCAACGAGTACTACCCCGACACCGAGTCGTTCCTGTTCGCGATAGCCGACGTGCTGCACGCGGAGTACCAGGCGATTACCGACGCCGGCCTGCTGCTGCAGGTAGACGACCCGGACCTGCCGGACGGATGGCAGATGTTCCCGGACATGACGGTGCCCGAGTACCGCCGGTATGCCGAGCTGCGCGTCGAGGCGCTGCGGCACGCCCTGCGCGGCATCAGTGAAGACCAGGTCCGGCTGCACATCTGCTGGGGCAGCCAGCACGGCCCGCATCGCGACGACATCCCGTTCCCCGACATCGTTGACCTCATGCTGTCGGTGCCCGCGGGGTGTTACTCGTTCGAGGCCGCGAGCCCGCGGCACGAGCACGAGTGGACGGTGTGGGCGGGTGTGAAGCTGCCGGACGGCAAGGCGCTGATGCCCGGCGTGATCGGGCACGCGACCGACATCGTCGAGCATCCGGAGCTCGTGGCCCAGCGCCTGATCCGCTACGCCGAGCTGGTGGGGCGGGAGAACGTCATCGCCGGCACCGACTGCGGGCTCGGCGGCCGGGTCGGCCACCCGGAGATCGTCTGGGCGAAGCTGGCTGACCTGGCCGCGGGCGCCCGGCTGGCCTCCGAGCGGCTCTGGGGCCGCTGACGGCCTGCGCGCTCACTCAGCGACGAACAGGTCCCGGCGCTGACCCGCCTACGGAGCGAGTGCCGGAGCAGCCGTCAGGGCCGCGATCGCAGTTTCCGTCCAGCCCAGGCTCGCACGGTGGACCGCCAGCCCATGGTCGAGCGCTAGCCGGGCGTGGACGCTGCCAGGATCGGCGGCTGCCGCGTGCCGCTCCAGCTCGGCGGTAAACCCGGCGAGCGCATCGGCGAGGTCCCGGAGGAAGGCGACCACTTCCGCTGGCGCCAGCAGGTGCTCCATCAGCGCGAAGCGCATCAGGTGGAGGCCGAGGTCGCGGGCCGCGGCCTCGGGTTTCACCGGTGCGCGAAGCCAGCTCAGGTGGGCGGCAACCCCCGGTTCGGTCGGCTCGTACACGTGACGGGGCCTGGCCTGCCGTCCGCCGCGGTCGTCGGCGGCGTCAGCTCTCACCAGGCCCTTTCGCTCCAGGCGGCGAAGCGCCGGATACAGGGCGCCCGAGCTGGGCTGATAGACGCCCAGAGGCGAGGCGGCGAATCGCCGCTTCAGGTCATAGCCGGAAGATGGCGCCCGGCAGATGAGGCCGAGCAAGATCTGCTCGAAAGCGGTGAGCTGCGGGTCGGCCATGGCTGATGCTACCTTGCCGCATAGGTCGAAACGACCTATGCTCTCCTGCGAAGAGCCGGCCAGGTCAGCTGGACGGCAGCGGGCAACGGCCCCGGCGGGGGCGGGCCGTTCCTCGCACCGATCACGAAGGGCCGTCTCGCGTGGACACCAGCCGTGATGCCCGGCAGGACGCCGACAAGGTCCCGGCGAAAAGTGGCCGGCTTCGCTCGCTCGCCGTGATCGTGATCTTCGATGTTGCCGCGCCGGTTGCGGCCTACGCCCTGCTCCGCTCGGCCGGCCTGACGGCCGTGGAAGCGCTGCTGGTCAGCGGCGTCTTCCCGGCCGCGGGCGTGGGGATCGGCGCACTCAGAAACCGCAGGCTGGATGTCATTGGGGCGTTAGTCCTCGCCGGGATCGGTGTGGGCACGGTGCTCGGCCTCGTGAGCCACAGCGCACGGCTGCTCCTCGTCGAGGGATCGGTGCCGACAGGCGTCCTCGGCATCGCGTGCCTTGGCTCGCTGCGCGCGCGGCGTCCGCTGATGTTTATCTTCGCGCTGGAATTCGTCGGGCCTGACACCGCACAAGGCCGGGAGATGGTCCAGCTCTGGGACTACGAGGGCTACCGGCGCGTCTTCAGGACCATCACCACAGTGTGGGGTTGCGGCTTTGTCCTCGAGGCTGCCCTCCGTGTCCTGATCATCTACAACACCTCGACCGGGACCGCGCTGGCGCTATCCAAGGTCACGCCGTTCGTGTTCGTGGCGATCTTCTCGGCGTGGACGATTGGCTATGGCAACTATCAGAAGCGAAAGGGCGAGCGCATGGCCGCCGCCGCGGGCATCACGCTTCCAGGTCGCCAGCCGCCGTCCGCATCGGATATCGCGCGCGGCGGCTGACCTTTCGCCCGGCCGGGCGGGACGCCGCCGAAGCCGGATGTGACGGTCGCGCTCGCGCCACCCGGGCTGCGGATCTTGATAATCTCCCGTCGTCATGGCAGTCACGAGACCATCGGCGGCAGCTCCGAACGGCCCAAGTCCCGCCTTGTCGCGGCGGCACGCGGCCGGTGCGGCAAGCGCTCGCGGTCTGCTGTTCACCCTGCTGGGCGAGCTGGTGCTGCCGACTGACGGGACGGCGTGGACCTCCGCGGTCCTCGCTGTGTTCGCACGGCTCGGGGTCGAGGAGAAGGCCACGCGTCAGGCACTGATGCGCACCGCAGCGGCCGGCTGGCTGGACGGGGAGAAGATCGGCCGGCGCACCCGGTGGCGACTGACGGACAGCGCGCGGCGGTTGCTGACCGACGGGGCGGAGCGGATCTACTCCTTCGCCGGGCCGGCGCCCGCCTGGGACGGCCGGTGGCTGGTGGTGGTGACGCGCATCCCGGAGAGTGACCGCCGGGCGCGGCACGTGGTGCGTACCAGGCTCAGCTGGGCAGGATTCGGCACGCTCGGCGCTGGCCTGTGGATCAGTCCGCATCCCGATCGGGAAGCTGAGGCACGCGGAGTGCTGGTTGACGCCGGCGCGGTGCAGGACGCCCACGTATTCGTGGCCACACGCACAGGTCTCGGCGACGTCCGGGACCTGGTGGCGCAGGCCTGGGACCTGACGGCAGTCGAGGACCAGTACGAGCAGTTCATCGCCGAGTTTGGCGGCCGTGAGCCGGCCGACGTGCTGGTGCGCCAGCTCGAGGTCGTGCACGCCTGGCGACGGTTTCCGTCGATCGATCCTGCCCTGCCGCGCGAGTTGCTGCCGGGGCGCTGGAGCGGGCTCGCGGCGGCGCGGTTGTTCGCCGCCTGTCATGAACGCTGGTCAGCAACGGCCCGCCACGAGTGGAAAAGTCTCAACGCCGTCGGCTGACACCTGCCGGATTCGCGCCAGCGGGTCACCTGCGAATGTGCTACGACTGCTTGACGGCCGGACGCGCATCAGTCGACTATGGCAAGGAGCGCAGAATGGGGAGGGTGAGCGTGACCGACCAGCAGGCGCTCGTTGACTTCCGGACCGAGCCGGCTCGGTACCGGCACTGGCACCTGGTCGTGGACGGGCCCGTGGCGACCCTGACCATGGACGTGGACGAGGCGGGTGGCCTGGCACCTGGGTATGAGCTGAAGCTGAATTCCTACGACCTGGGCGTGGATATCGAGCTGTACGACGCGGTACAGCGGCTGCGGTTCGAGCACCCCGAGGTTACGGCCGTGGTGCTGACCAGCGGTAAGGACAAGGTGTTCTGCGCCGGGGCGAACATCCGCATGCTGGCTGGTGCGCCGCACCCGTGGAAGGTCAACTTCTGCAAGTTCACCAATGAGACCCGCAATGGCATCGAGGACGCGACCGAGAACTCGGGCCAGACCTGGCTGGCGGCGGTGAACGGGACGGCGTCCGGCGGGGGCTATGAGCTGGCGCTGGCGTGCGAGCACATCATGCTCATCGATGACCGGTCGTCGGCGGTATCGCTCCCTGAGCTGCCGCTGCTGGGCGTGCTGCCGGGCACCGGCGGGCTGACCAGGCTGACCGATAAGCGGCACGTGCGGCGTGATATCGCCGACTATGTCGCGACCCGGCCAGAGGGCGTGGGCGGGTCAAAAGCGGTGGCGTGGCGGCTGGTTGATGAGGCCGTGCCCAGGGCGCGGTGGGCGGAAACGGTGGCGACGCGGGCCGCCGAGCTGGCCGCCCGCTCGGCCCGCCCGGCGGGCCTGCGCGGCGTCGAGCTGACGCCGCTGCCGAAAAACCGGACCGGCACCAACATCGATTACCGACACGTGACGGCTCGGCTGGACCGGCCAGCCGGAGTTGCCGAGATCACTGTCAGCGGCCCGGACTCCGACGCACCCGCTGACGTCGCTGCCCTGTATGAGCAGGGAACGGGGTACTGGTCCCTCGCGGTCGCCCGCGAGCTGGATGACCTGATCCTGGATCTGCGGACCAACGAGCTGGAGCTGGGCACGTGGGTGCTGCGGACGCGCGGCGATCCCCATCGCGTGCTCGCTCATGACGGGCTCCTGCTTGCGCACCGCGATGACTGGCTGGCCGCCGAGATCATCGGCTACTGGAAGCGAACGCTAAAACGGCTGGATGTGACCAGCAGGAGCCTGATCGCGCTGGTCGAGCCGGGCAGTTGCTTTGCGGGGTCGATGCTGGAGCTGGCACTGGCCGCGGATCGCAGTTACATGCTGGACGGGGTACTCGAAGGGAGCGACCAGAGGCAAGCAGGCCCGGCCGTGATCACGGTCGGTGAGCTCAATCTCGGGCCGTTGCCCGGGGGCAACGGCCTGACCCGGTTGCAGACGCGTTTCTGGGGAGACGAGGCGGGCCTGGCCGCGGTGGAGAAGCGGGCTGGCGAGCCGCTGGAAGCACAGGACGCTGACCAGCTGGGGCTGGTGACCTTCGCGCCCGACGACATCGACTGGGCGGAGGAGGTCAGGATCGCGATCGAGGAGCGGGCCAGCTTCTCGCCGGATGCGCTGACCGGCATGGAGGCCAGCTACCGGTTCGCCGGGCCAGAGACGATGGAGACGAAGATCTTCGGCCGGCTGACTGCGTGGCAGAACTGGATCTTCTACCGCCCGAACGCCTCCGGACCCGACGGCGCGCTGCGCCGGTACGGGTCCGGGCGGCGGGCAGAGTTCGACCGGAAGCGAGTGTGACTCGATGACGACTCCCGACTACGCCGAGAAGATCCCGAACAACGTCGAGCTACGGGAGGACAGGCGGCTGCAGCGGGCCCTGGAGTCGTGGCAGCCGAACTTCTTGTCTTGGTGGGAATCGATGGGGCCGACGCTGCCGACCAGGGACGTGTACCTGCGCACCGCGATCAACGTCGGCCGGGAAGGGTGGGCGCATTTCGCGCACGTACCGATGCGCGACTACCGGTGGGGAATCTTCCTCGCCGAGCGGGACCCGGGCCGCGTGATCGGGTTCGGCGAGCATAAAGGCGAGCCGGCCTGGGAGCAGGTGCCGGGAGAGTACCGGGCCGATCTGCGGCGGCTGATCGTTATTCAGGGCGACACCGAGCCGGCGTCGGTGGAGCAGCAGCGCAATCTCGGCGCGACCGCTCCGTCGCTGTATGACCTGCGCAACCTGTTCCAGGTGAACGTGGAGGAAGGCCGGCACCTGTGGGCGATGGTGTACCTGCTGCACGCCTACTTTGGCCGCGACGGCCGGGACGAGGCGGACGAACTGCTGCACCGCAACTCCGGTAGCGAAGACTCGCCGCGGATCCTGGGCGCCTTCAACGAGGAGACTCCGGACTGGCTGTCATTTTTCATGTTTACGTACTTCACCGACCGTGACGGCAAGTACCAGCTCGGCACCCTCAAGGAGTCGGCGTTCGACCCGCTGTCCCGGACGTGCGAGTTCATGCTCAAGGAGGAAGCGCACCACATGATGGTGGGGACGACCGGCGTCGACCGGGTTGTCGAGCGGACCGCGCAGCTCATGGTGGGAAACGACACCGACGACGTGGCGGCGTTCGGCGCGATCGGCCTGCCCGTCATCCAGCGGTACCTGAATTTCCACTACTCGGTGTCCCTGGACCTGTTCGGCGGCGAGACGTCGACGAACGTGGCGAACTACTACACGGCCGGGCTCAAGGGCCGGTGGAACGAGGACCGGCGCAAGGACGACCACAAGCTCACCGACGACGGCATGCTTGTCGACGCCCTGGTGGAAGGCGAGATCGGCCAGGCGGAGGTCGCCGCGCTGACGGGGCTGAACACCGACCTGCGCCGGGAGTACATCGCCGACTGCACCATCGGCGTGAACCGGTGGAACAAGATCCTGGA
>DASQIW010000197.1:0-3934 GCA_035631375.1 Streptosporangiaceae bacterium | reverse complement strand
GGGCCCTGATCTCCGATGGAGCAGCGCGGGCCGACCGCGACCCGACACAGGTGAGGCTCGCGGCCTCGGCCAGGGTCTGCGTGGATGACGATGAGGACACCGCCCGGCGCAACCTGGCTGCGGCCCTGCTGCCGTACGTTGCCGGCTGGGGCGGCGGCGCCCGACCGCGGGCCTTCCGGGCCAACTTCGAGCGGATGGGCTTCGCCGCCGAGGTGGCCGAGATCGACCGGCTGAGCGCGAACGGCGCCGGCCGGGACGAGATCATCGAGGCGTTCCCCGACGGGATGCTGCGCGGCCTGGGTTACTACGGGCCGGCCGCGGGCGCGGTAGAAGCGGTCCGGCGGCAGGTCGCCGGGGCCGACACTGCGGTCGTGCGGATCGTTCCGGCACGGCCAGGCGCGGACGCCATCCGCGCGGTGCTCGAGGCGGGCCGGCCGGCCTGAACGCCGGCCCGGCCAGCCGGGGCACTCAGGCAGGCCGTTCGCCCAGGTCCGCCGATAGGCTGGTGAGATCATGAAGGACCGTAAAGACGCGTGGTTTGCCCGCCGCACATCGCACTGGAAGGACTGGCCCGCGGACCGGCTGCTCGCGGCCAAGCAGCAGCTCGGAGTCACGATCAGCGTGGTCGTCCCGGCCAGGAACGAGCAGCGGACGGTCGGCAGCGTGGTCGGGGCCGTGGCGCACTCGCTGATGACGAGCGTGCCCCTGGTCGACGAGCTGATCGTGATGGACTCGGACTCGACCGATGCCACCGCCGAGGTGGCCGCGCGGGCGGGCGCAGTCGTCTACCGGACTGATGAAGTGATGCCGCAGACCGGCAGCTTTCCCGGCAAGGGTGAGGCCTTGTGGAAGTCGCTGCTGGTCAGCAAAGGTGACTTGCTCGTCTTCGTGGACGCCGACCTGACCAGGTGGGGACCGCATTTCGTGTCCGGGCTGCTCGGTCCGCTGCTGGCCGATGAGCAGGTGCAGCTCGTCAAGGGCTTCTATACAAGGGTGCGGACCGAGGGCGACGGCTCGGAGTCCACCGAGGGCGGCCGGGTGACCGAGCTCGTCGCGCGGCCGCTCATCAGCCTGTGGTGGCAGGAGCTGGCCGGGGTGGTGCAGCCGCTGGCGGGGGAATGGGCCGCGCGGCGCACCCTGATGGAGTCACTGTCCATCCCGGTGGGATACGGCGTCGAGCTGGCCACGCTCATGGACACTGTCTCCCGGTACGGCCTGGACGCCGTGGCTCAGGTTGACCTCGGCTCCCGTGCGCACCGGCACCAGGCGAACCACGACCTGGCGGTCATGGCTGCCGAGCTGCTCCTGGTTGCCGAGCGCCGCCGCCAGGGCGGGTCGGAGACGCCGGGCGGAACCAGCCTGGAGCAGTTCGTCCGTGACGAGGCCGGGCAGGCGGTCCGGGTGAGCCGTCCCGTTCCTGTCACCGAGCGGCCGCCGGCGGCCACGGTTCGCGCGCGATGAGCGACGCCGGAGCGCCGCAGCCAGGCCACCCGGACGGGCCGGACTCGGCCGGCATGCTCCGGCTGGGTAAGCGCGCGTTCCCGCCTGGGCAGCCGCTGATCATGGCCATCGTGAACCGGACCCCGGACTCCTTTTTCCAGCCGGGCGTGACCTGGTCCGAATCGGCGGCCTTCCATCGTGTGGACCAGGCGATCGCGGAGGGCGCCGACATCATCGACGTCGGCGGCATCCCGGCTGCGCCGGGCTCCGAGGTCGACGTCGCGGAGGAGATCCGCCGCATCGCCGGGTTCATCGCGGCGATCCGGTCGCGTTACCCGGACATCGTCATCAGCGCCGACACCTGGCGGCACCAGGCAGGCCGTGCTGCCTGCGAAGCTGGCGCCGATTTGCTGAACGACAGCTGGGGCGGGTTCGACGAGCGGCTGGCCGACGTCGCCGCCGAGTTCGGCGCCGGGCTTGTCTGCGCGCACGTCGGTTCGCAGCGACCACGCACGAGGCCGTTCCGGGTTGCCTATCCGGACGTGATGGCCGACGTGCTCGCGCAGACACTCCGAGAAGCGAACAGGGCGCTCGCTGCCGGTGTCCAGCCCGACCGGATCGTGCTCGACCCGGCCCACGACTTCGGCAAGAACACCTGGCATTCGCTGGAGGTGACCAGGCGGCTCGATGAGCTGACCGCAACAGGCTGGCCGGTGCTGGTCTCGCTGTCCAACAAGGACTTCGTCGGCGAGAGCCTGGACCTGCCCCCCGAGCACCGGCTGGTCGGCACGCTCGCGGCCACCGCGGTGAGCGCGTGGCACGGCGCCCGGATCTTCCGCGTGCACCAGGTCCGCGAGTCCCGGCAGGTTGTCGACATGGTGGCGACGATCCGCGGCGACCGGCCCCCCGCGCGCACGGTCCGCGGACTGGCGTAGCCGGTGCTGACCGCAGCCGCTCTGTGCCCGGCCCCGCCGCTGCTCGCGCGCGAACTGACCGGCGCCGATCCGGTCGTTCCCGAACTTCGCCAGGCCTGCCGGGAGGCGGCCGATGTCCTCGTGCAGGCCGACTCCGACGTAGTGGTTGTCGTCGGAGCGGGGGAGCGGACCCGCGCCTTTGATGCCGCAGCAGCGCATCTGGACCTGACGCCCTATGCACCCGCCCTCGGCGCGCGGCCCGCCGGGCCGGAGACTCTTCCGCTGCCGCTCGGACTCGGCGGCCGACTCCTCGACGAGGCTGGTTACCATGGCCGGCGGGAGTTGCAGGCGGTCGGAGCGGACGAGCCGGCACCGGCGTGCGCCGCGCTGGGAGCGTCGCTCGCGCGAACAGCCCCGCGAGTCGCGCTGCTGGTCATGGCTGATGGCAGCGCCCGGCGCAGCCGGAGGGCTCCGGGTCACCTGGACGAGCGCAGCGCGGCGTTCGACGCGGCGGTCGGGCGGGCCATCCGGGATGGTGATATGCCCGCGCTGCTCGCGCTGGACGCCGGCCTCGCCGGGGACCTGATGGCCACCGGCCGGCCTGCGTGGCAGGTGCTGGCGGGCGCGGTCAACGGAGGGCGCGCGACGAGCGTAATCCGCTACGACGACGATCCGTTCGGCGTCGCGTACCTGGTCGCATCGCTGACCGTCGGCTGACGGCAGGGGAAGAGGAGGGGAACGTGGTCGATCCTGGTCTGACCCGTCACGATGTCATGGTGTTCGGGGCGGCTGGAGCCCTCGGTGCCGGAGTGGCGGCGGCCTTTGCGGACATGGGCGCCGCCGTGGTCGGCGCGGACCGGGTCAAGCCGGCTGTCGAGCGTCGGCTCGCGGGCGTCAGCTATGAGACGCTCGACGTCCTCGACGACGCGGCGGTGTCCGCTTTGCTCTCAGCACGTTCCGCACCCTGGGCGGTGATCAACACCATTGGCGGATTCGCGCCGAGGCGGCCGCTGGCCGAGCTCGACGTGGTCGAGCTGAACGCTCAGCTTCAGCTGAACCTGGTGTCAGCGGCGATCATCACGAAGAACGCCCTGCGGGTCATGCTGCCCGCAGGCTCCGGCCGGATCCTCCACACCGCGAGCCACGCGGGAGTGGACAGCACAGGCGCGGGATTCCCCTACGCGGTCAGCAAGCTCGGAGTGCTGCGCCTGGTCGAGATGGCGGC
This sequence comes from Streptosporangiaceae bacterium, assembly GCA_035631375.1. GTDB lineage: Bacteria > Actinomycetota > Actinomycetes > Streptosporangiales > Streptosporangiaceae > JAJYUU01. The sequence goes on along the minus strand of DASQIW010000197.1, from coordinate 355 downwards.
CAGCGAGGTACGCGGCACGGGCATCACGGTGAACTGCGTTGTGCCGCACATCATCGACACCCCGGCCAATCGCGCCGCCATGCCAGCGGCCGACCACGAGTCCTGGCCCAAGGTGCATGAGATCGCGCGCAGCTACGTCTACCTCGCGAGCCCCGACTCGTCCCTGGTCAACGGCGCAGCCATCCCGGTCTGAGCGCCGCGTGACGTTTCCGCAGAAACGCACGCTCGTGCCGATGATCGGATGGATACGAGCGTCAGTTCCTGGCGTGTTTCGGCGGATGTACGAGAGCATCAGAATATGCAGCTTCATCCGATCATGTACGTTGCCGACCAGTACGCCGAGCGTTCGTTCTAC
>DASQIW010000196.1:0-21129 GCA_035631375.1 Streptosporangiaceae bacterium | reverse complement strand
ACGCACGAGCCGGCGGCATCGCATGCCGGGGAGAGAACATGCGCGCGAGGCACCGACCGTGGACAGTGCGCGCCGGGGACGCCGAATCCTTGCTGGCCGAGGCTCGCAAGGCCCTGTTCGTTATGGTCGGCTTCCTGGCTGTCCTGTGGATTATCCAGCTTGTCAATGCGGCCGACCACTATCACCTGACCATCAACTACGGAATTCGCCCCCACGATGTCAAAAGCCTGCCCGACATCGTGTTTGCGCCGTTTCTGCATGTCAGCTGGACCCACATCGAGAGCAACTCGGGGCCGCTGTTCATCTTCGGGTTCCTGGCCGCCTATCGCGGGGTCGTGCGGTTCCTAGGCCTGACGGGACTGGTGATTCTCGCCAGCGGGTTCGCAGCGTGGTTTACCGGAACCGCCGGCACGATCGGCGTTGGTGCGAGCGGAGTGGTCTTCGGTTACCTCGGCTACATCCTCGTGCGCGGGTTCTTCGATCGCCGAGGTGTCGACATCCTGCTGGGCCTGGTCATGGCGCTGTGTTTTGCCTACCAGTTCACCGTGCTCCTCCCCCATAACGGCATCGGCTGGCAGGCTCACATCGGCGGCCTGGCCGCCGGCGTCGTTGGCGGCTGGATCTTCCGCGACCGGTCAGGCGCCGGCAGCGCTGCTGCCACAGAAGCGACGGGCACCAGCCCGCCGGTGACAGCCATAAGCAGCGGGCCAGTGTCAGCCGGGGCCAAGGAGACCGCTGCATCCGGCGCGTACTCAGGACCCCGCGGAGACCTGCACCGGCAGCTGGATGACCTCGGGATCTAGCCCGGAGCCGGGAATGGCGAGAGCCCTGCTTCAGCGCTGCCCGCAGGGCTCCCGACCCACAGCCTGAACCCGCGCCAGCTCCGCGTCAACAGGACAAAACGGTGTGGTGCATCAGGGTGTCGTCCCTCGTCCGCCGACGTGCTGGCGACCGTTAGCCGCACTCCGTTACTTCAGGAGCTGGCGGGCGATCACCATGCGCTGGATCTGGTTGGTGCCCTCGTAGATCTGAGTTATCTTGGCGTCCCGCATCATCCGCTCAACGGGGTAGTCATGCACGTACCCGTAGCCGCCGAGCAGCTGCACCGCGTCGGTGGTGACCTCCATCGCCACGTCGGAGGCGAAGCACTTGCACGCCGATGAGATGAACGTCAAGTCGGGCTCGCGTGCGCCGTGCATGGCGCGCTCCGACCTCGCCGCCGCTGCGTAGGTGAGCTGACGCGCTGCCTCGATCTTCATCGCCATGTCCGCCAGCATGAACTGCAGGCCTTGGAACTCGGCAATCGCCTTGCCGAACTGCTTGCGCTCCTTGACGTATCCGGTGGCGTAGTCGAGCGCGCCCTGGGCGATGCCGAGCGCCTGCGCGGCGATGGTGATCCGGGTGTGGTCCAGCGTCGCCAGCGCGGTCCTGAAGCCTTCTCCCTCGGCCCCGACGATGCGGTCGGCCGGGATGCGGCAGTTGTCGAAGTACAGCTCCCTGGTGGGGGATCCCTTGATCCCGAGCTTGTGCTCGGGCGCGCCGAAGGAGAAGCCCTCGTCATTCTTGTCGACCACGAACGCCGAGATCCCGTTCGCGCCCGCGGCGGGGTCGGTGACCGCCATCACCGTGTAGTACTGCGAGACGCCCGCGTTGGTGATCCAGCGCTTCGTCCCGTTCAGCACATAACCGTCGCCGTCCCTGACCGCCCTGGTTTTCATCGCGGCCGCGTCGGATCCTGCCTCGGGCTCAGACAGCGCATAGGAGAACATCGCGGCCCCGCTCGCCACCGGCGGCAGGAACGTCTGCTTGAGCTCCTCCGACGCTGACAGCAGCAGCGGCATCGTGCCGAGCTTGTTCACCGCCGGGATCAGGGACGACGAGGCACAGGCCCGGGCGACCTCCTCGATCACGATGACGGTCGCCAGAGCGTCCGCTCCGGCGCCGCCGTACTCCTCGGGAATGTGGACAGCGTGCAGGTCAGCCTTGACGAGCGCGTCGTGAGCTTCCTGCGGGAACTCAGCCATCTCGTCCACCCGCGCTGCATGCGGCGCGATCTTCTCCTCGGCCAGGGCGCGCACAGACTCGCGCAGCGCCACGTGCTCCTCAGACAGGGCGAAGGCAGGAAAATCAGCGCTCACACCCTCGATAGTAGGACGTCCTAGTGGGGCCGGTGACGCGGGCCAGGCCGGGCACGTGAACTGCAATGATGGGCGCGTGAGCCAGGCTGACGAGCTGCTGTCACCGGCCGGTGCCGAGCTCCTGCACCGGCTGCAGGGCCTGGTCATCACGCCGACCCGAGCGCTGTCAGTAGCCTCGGAGCTGCGCGGGAGCTACCCGCCCGAGGTCATTGCGGCGGCGCTCACCCAGCAGGCCCTGCGGACTGCGGGCCGGCAGAAGTTCAGCCGTGCCGACGACATGCTGTTCACCAGGCCCGCGCTGGAGCAGGCATCGTCGGAGCTGACCGCGGCGCATAGCGCCCGCCGGTTCGCGGGCCAGCACATCGTTGCTGACCTGTGCTGCGGCATCGGCGGCAATCTCATCGCGCTCGCGGTCGCGTCCCGTCAGGTGATCGGCGTCGACGCTGACCGTGACACAGTGCGGTACGCGGGCCACAACGCGGCGATGCACAACCTGACGGGCCGCGTCCTGCTCGTCTGCGCTGACGTACGGAACATCCGGCTGCCCGGTGCCGTGACGGCCGCCTTTGTCGACCCGGCCCGCCGGGAATCCGGGCGCCGGCTGCGGGCGGGCGACAGCGAGCCACCACTGGGCTGGTGTCTCGCGCTCGCAGACCGCGTTCCATACGTCTGTATCAAGGCCGCGCCAGGCCTGCCGCACGACGCCGTCCCGTCTGGCTGGGAGATCGAATTCGTAGCCACCGGCCGGGCCCTCAAGGAAGCGCTCCTGTGGTCGGCGGCTCTCGCCACCACTGCGCGCCGGGCCACGATCCTGCCAGCGGGCGCGACGCTCGTGTCCAGCCCTGGTGACCCGGTCCCGCTCGGCGATCCCGGCGAGTACCTGCTCGACCCGAATCCGGCCGTGACCCGGGCTGGCCTTGTCCAGGAGCTCGGCCGCGACCTTGAGGCGCGACAGCTCGACGAGCTCACCGCGTTCCTCTCCCTGGACAGATGCGTCAGCACGCCGTTCGCCCGAACGCTACGGGTGCTGGAATCCATGCCCTGGCATGAGCGCCAGGTCGCCCGCCGGCTGCGCGAGCTGGGCATCGGCGCCGCCGACATCCGGCGTCGCGGGCTGGCCGGCGACGTCGAGCAGATCCGCCGCCGGCTCAGCCTGCAGGGAGACCGGCAGGCCACCATCGTGCTCACCAGGCGGGCGGGCAGGCCCTGGGGCCTGATCTGCGAGGCCGTCTCCGGTCAGGCGGCGGACCCTGACCGGGAGCCGCCGCGCTGACTGCCAAGCCGGAACGCGGCGACCAGCGACCTGCCCACCTCGTCCTGCCCGTGCACGATGTCGCGCCAGGTGAAGTGCTCGACCTCGTAATCAGCCGCACGCAGCAGCTTGTCGCGCCGCAGCTGCGCTCGCGCCCGGCTGCGGTCGTCGTACTTCAGCGCACCGTCCACCTCCGCGATGGTACGGAACTGTCGCCACAGGAAGTCGACCCGGCCGATGAACTGACCGTCGGAGTCCCGGATCTCAACCTGCAACTCCGGCTCCGGCAGCCCCAGATCCCGGAACACCGCCCTCGCGAGCGACTCCAGCACCGATTCCGCCAGCCCGTTGGCGAACTCGACGGCGGCGGCGGCCTTCGACGCGCCTGGCCAGCGCCGGCAGGCAGCGAGGACGTCGCGGAGCTCGCTCTTCGACGTGAGGTGCTGGTGCAGAGCCGAGTCCGCGACGACCAGTCCGCTGCGGAAGTCCAGCGCCCGGGCGAGGTCGATGACAGTCCGCGGCACCGTGGTCGCCGCCACGCCCAGCCGACCGCCTACGTGGTCGGCGGGCAGCGCGGCCGTGTGGACGTAGACACCCCGCTTGCCGGACTTACTGCCGGGGCCGCCCCGAGCTCGGGTGATCGTCACCCGCGATGACGGCTCTTTCAGCAAGTCCAGGCCGTGAACCTGAGCCGCAGTCTCGTGGCTGATCACAGATCCCGGCCCCGCTGTCGCGAGGGCGCCGGCTGCCCGCAGCAGCGCCCCGCCGACTGGAACTGTCTGCAACCGCGCGGCGAACTCGGTGCTGGCATAAACGCCCCGCGCCAATCGCAGCAAAGCCCCGCGCTGGACTAGGGCCTGTATCTCTCGCGGGGATTGACCGCGAGCTAACAACTCGTCGGTCGTCATAATCTCGGGCATAAGCCGCACACGACGCGCCGCTTGGTTGTGCATGCCCCAAACAATGGCCGGCACTTCTGACTTTCCACCTATTACGCGCGCCCATACCACCACATATCATCCGCGCGGGCGCGCCAAGTCGGTGGAAAGTGTCGCCTAGGGGCTTCGAAGACGGGTTGCGATTGCCAGCAGACCGTCAGAGCTCACTGCCGGGACCGGCCGTTGCCGACGGCGGCGCTGCCAGTTCGTCACCGGCCCGCCCGGCGCGCACCCTGGCCCGCAGCGCTTCGCCCTTCGCCTCAGCCGACGCGCGCAGCCCTGCCTGGAAGTCGGCCATCCGGGCCGACAGGGCCGGATCACCGACGGCCAGGATCCGGACTGCCAGCAGGCCCGCGTTGCGCGCACCGCCGATTGCCATCGTCGCGACCGGGATTCCGGCGGGCATCTGGGCGATGGACAGCAGCGAGTCCAGGCCGTCCAGGTGCTTGAGCGGTACCGGCACGCCGATCACGGGGATCGTCGTCACCGAGGCCAGCATTCCGGGCAAATGCGCGGCGCCGCCGGCTCCGGCGATGATCACCTTCAGGCCGCGGCCGGCCGCGGACTGGCCGTACCTGATCATCTCCGCCGGCATCCGGTGAGCGGAGACGACGTCAGCCGCCGCGGGCACGCCGAACTCCTCCAGCACCTCGACCGCGGCCTGCATGACCGGCCAGTCTGAGTCGCTGCCCATGACGACGCCGACGACCGGCACTCGGCCGTCGCTGTCCTCGCGGCGCCAGCCAGCCTCGCCTTCCGATGCCATGCTCATCGGCCAACCCCCTCAGCTGCATCCCGGAAGGGCGACCCCCCGGATCCCCCTGCGGTGACGTCCCAGCGGAACGCCCCCGCGGATCCCCCTGCGGCGGTCATGGTTCCTCGCTTCCGGTGGCCAGGTAGCGCGCTGCCCTGGTGGCCCGGTCCCTGACCGAGGCCATGTCGTCACCGAGCGCCGTCACGTGCCCCACCTTGCGGCCCGGCCGGACAGGCTTGCCGTAGAGCTGGATCTTGAGCGCAGGATCGGCGGCCAGCACGTGGTTCAGCTTTCCGCGCAGGTCCGGGTCGTCAGCACCGAGCACATTCGCCAGCGCGACACACGGCGCGGTCATTGTGGGCGCGCCGAGCGGGAGGTTCAGCACCGCGCGCAGGTGCTGCTCGAACTGCGAGGTCCTGGCTCCCTCGATGGTCCAGTGCCCGCTGTTGTGCGGTCGCATCGCGAGCTCGTTCACCAGCAGGCCAGCACGCGTCTCGAACAGCTCTACCGCCAGCAGGCCGATAACGTCGAGGTCCCGCGCCAGCCGCAGGCCCAGCTGGATCGCGCCCTGCGCGACGTGGTCGGCCAGCCCCGGAGCAGGCGCGAGCACCTCGTGGCAGATGCCGTCGCGCTGAATGGTCTGGGCCACTGGGTAGGCGGCGCCGTGCCCGGACGGCGACCGGGCGATCAGGACGGCCAGCTCGCGCTCGAACGGCACGTATTCCTCGGCCAGCAGCGGCACCCCGTGCCCTATCACGTCCGCGATCTCGGCGTAGCTGCGGCAGACCCACACGCCGCGGCCGTCGTAGCCCCCAGACACCGCCTTGAGGACGACGGGCCAATCGGTCCGGTCGGCGACTGCCTCGACGTCGGCCTGGCTCGCCACCGGCACGGCCCGCGGGACTGGCACGCCGAGCTCGCCGAGCTTGCGGCGCATAGCCAGCTTGTCCTGCGTCAGCCGGATCGCCGCCGACGGCGGCAGCACCGTGTGACCCGCCGCCTCGAGCGCGTGCAGGGCCTGCTGGGGAACGTGCTCGTGGTCAAAAGTGACGACGTCGCAGCCAGCCGCGAACTCGAGCAGGTCCGCGGCTGAGCGATAGTCGCCCACCGGGGCGTCCGCGACGACCTGGGCGGCGCTGTCGTCAGCCGCCGCGGCCAGCACCCGGAACCGGACGCCGAGACCGATCGCGGCCGCCGCGGTCATCCTGGCGAGCTGACCGGCCCCGACCATGCCGACGATCGGCTCGGGGGCGGCGGGCACAGCCGCCGCGGGCCCGTCCGATGCGGGCTGGTTGGCCACCTTCTGCTGCTCCATTACCTGCCGTAGCCTACGGCGCCACCAGACCTACCAGGCCGGTCAGGGCGGAACCAAGAGAGGGGAACGGGGTGGTTTGCGCCCGCAGCCGCGCGCCGGGTCGCGGCTGCTAGGCCGGCCCCGCCACCGCGGGCTGCTCCTCGGCGTCCGCGGTGGCGTGCGGCAGAAAGAGCGCGAACACGGCCGGCCTCGGCCGAACCAGCACGACCTGGCCTCCGTCGGCGGCGGCGATCGTCCTGGCCAGCGCCAGCCCCAGCCCGGTGCCGTTCGGCGACCCGCTGACACTGCGCTCGAAGATCCGCGGCGCGAGCTCGGCGGGCACCCCGCTGCCCTCGTCCCTGACCTCGATCACGACTGACCGGCGGGTTCGCGACGTCCTGATCGTCACGGTGCCAGCCCCGTGCACGAGGGCGTTGTCGAGCAGAGTGGCGATTACCTGCGATGCGCCGCCAGGGGTCGCGAACGCGAGCAGGCCTTTCTCCCCGCCGATCGCGAGCCGGCGCTTGAGCCGCCGGAATGCCGGTTCCCACTCGACGACCTGCTGCGCGACGATGTCGTCGACGCTTGCCACGGTAGGTACTCCGGCAGAAGTCCGGCGGGCCCGGCCGAGCAGCTGGCCCACAACGTCCGCAAGGCGCTCGGTCTGCGCGAGCGCCGCCGCCCCCTCCTCCTTGACGACCTCCGGGTAGTCGGCCGACGCCATCATTTCCTCTAGCCGCATGGACAGCGCCGTCAGCGGCGTCCTGAGCTGATGCGAGGCGTCGACCGCGAAGTCACGCTCGGCAGACAGCAGGTCGTTGATGCGCTGCGCCGAGCCATCCAGCCCCTCAGCCACCCGGTCGAGCTCCTGGATCCCGTACCGCCGGCCGAGCGGGCTCGAGTCGCCCAGTCCGAGCCTGTCGGCCGCCCGGGCCAGCTCGTCGAGCGGGCGGGTGATGCGGCGGGCGTAGAGCAGCCCGAGCACGACCGCGACACCGACAGCGGCAAGCGCCACGCCGCCGATGAGGAGCAGCTCCCTGGCGAGGTTGGCCGCCAGGTAGCTGTCGTCCGTCTCGACCGTCACCTGGAACAGCGGGGCGTTCGGGTTAGTGCCATCCCCCGCGCTCACCGTCGCCGAGCGGAAATCGTTTCGACCTGGCCAGGTTCCGGTGTGGGCAAGGACTGTCCCGTTCATGCGGATCAGCACATACCGGCCGGGCAGCGCCCGGCCGAGCTGGCTTGCGTATGCCGCATTGACGGGCAGGGCCGGGTATCGCTGGTTGAGCTGGTTGACGAGGGTCTGGGCGTCCCGGTGGAGCGCCTGGGTCGCGTCGTCGACCTGCAGCTTGCCGAGCACGTAACCCAGCGGGATGCCGAGCGCCAGCACGGCCGCGATCGCGACCGCGAGCATCGAGATCAGCAGCCGACGACGCATCGCTCCTGTTCCCGGTTCAGCCCCCGGCCGTCAGAACCCGCCACCATGAAACTCCAGCAGGAAGGTTAATCGCCGCGCTCAAATCGGAAGCCCACGCCCCTGACCGTGGTGATGAACTGCGGGTTGTGCGCGTCGTCGCCAAGTTTGCGGCGCAACCACGATACGTGCATGTCGAGGGTCTTGGTCGAGCCCCACCACTTGGAGTCCCAGACCTGGCGCATAATCTGCTCGCGCGTGACCACCTTGCCGGCCTCGGCCACCATGAGCGCGAGCAAATCGAACTCCTTGGACGTTAGCTCGATCTCGGTGTCACCGAGCCAGGCCCGCCGGGCATCGCTGTCCACCCGGACACCCTGCACCGTCCTGCTCTCGGACGCTCCGCGTCGCAACAGGGCCCTAACCCTGGCGAGCAGTTCGGCCAGCCGGAACGGCTTGGTGACATAGTCGTCGGCACCGGCGTCGAGGCCGATCACCGTGTCGACCTCGTCGGCGCGTGCCGTCAGGATCAGCACCGGGATCGACTGGCCGGCGGACCGGATCCGGCGGCATACCTCGAGTCCGTCGATCTTGGGAAGGCCAATGTCGAGGACGATGATGTCGGGGCCGCCGTTCCTCGCAGCCTCCAGGGTCCCAGGACCGTCAGCCGCCACGTCCACTTCATAGCCCTCGCGCCGCAATGCCCTGGCAAGCGGCTCGGAAATCGCCGGATCATCCTCGGCGAGCAAAACGCTGGTCATGACATTGATGGTAGGGCCCATTCCGGGATTCGAGCCCTCCTACACGCTCCGAGACCGATGTCTTGGCCGCCGCTTGACCTTACGATGCGTAATCCAATGGTTTCGTAGCGTTATTATCCTGCGCCGTGCTACGGGGGTCAGACCGGAGTCACGCCGTGCCGACGCCGCGAGAACGAGCGGTCCTTGCCGCGCGCCGCGGCGAACCGCCGGATCAGCTGCGCCCGCAGGTCCTCTGGCTCGACGACGTCGTCCACCACGAGCTCGCTGGCCAGCCGGAGTACATCAATGTCGGCTTCGTACTCCGCGCGCAGCCGCTGAGTCTCGGCCACCCGCTCGCCGTCTGACGACAGCGCCGCGAGCCGGTTGTAGTAGACGGCGTTGACCGCGGCCTCGGCGCCCATCACCGCGATCTTGGCGGTCGGCAGTGCGAGCGTGGCATCGGGCTCGAAGCCGGGCCCGGCCATCGCGTACAGGCCAGCCCCGTAGGCCTTCCGCACGATCACGCAGATCTTCGGGACGGTGGCCTCCGACACCGCGCTGATCATTTTGGCGCCGTGCCTGATGATGCCCTGCCGCTCGACTGCCGTCCCGACCATGAACCCTGGTACGTCGGCGATGAACAGCAGCGGCAGGCTGAAGGCGTCACACAGTTCGATGAAGCGCGTCGCCTTGTCGGCCGAGTCCACGAACAGGACGCCGCCCTTGAACATCGGGTTGTTTGCCACGACCCCGATCGGCTGGCCGTCCAGCCGGGCGAACCCGACCATGATCTCCCTGGCCCACAGCGCGTGGATCTCGAACAGCGACCCGGCGTCCACGATGCCCCGCACGTACCTGCGCATGTCGAAGGCCTGCCGTTCGCTGATGGGCACCATGGCCCGAAGGTCGGCCGGCTCAGGGTCGCCCGCCGCGGCGGGCGGTGGCACGAGCTGCCAGTTGCCAGGCAGGTACGACAGGTACGCGCGCACCGCCGTGATGGCGTCCGCCTCCGTGGGGGCCAGGTAGTGCCCCACTCCCGAGACCGAGCAGTGCATCCGCGCGCCGCCCATCTCCTCGAGCGTGGTCTGCTCACTGACGACCATCTCGACCATCCGGGGGCTGCCGAGATACATCGACGCGTTGCCGTCGACCATGGCGACGAAGTCGCAGAACGCAGGGATGTACGCGCCGCCCGCGGCAGACGGCCCAAAGAGCGCGCAGACCTGCGGGATCGAACCCGAGGCCCGGACCTGGGTGTGGAAGATCTTGCCGGCGCCGCGCCGGCCAGGGAACATCTGCACCTGATCGGTGATCCGCGCCCCGGCCGAGTCCACCAGGTAGATCATCGGCACCCCGGTGGAGTAGGCCTCCTCGATCACCCGGATGATCTTCTCCACCGTGCGGGCGCCCCACGATCCGGCCTTCACCGTGGAGTCGTTGGCCATCAGCGCGACCGGCCGGCCGTCGATCGTGGCCGTTCCGGTAATGACTCCGTCGGCCGGCAGATCATCGGCCATGACGTTCGCGAACGCGCCGTTCTCGGTAAACGAACCAGCGTCGGTGAGCAGCTCGATGCGGTCTCTGGCGAAAAGCTTGCCCGCCGCGGCAGCCTGCTGGTGGTAGCGCTCCGCCCCGCCGCGGTTAATCCTGGCCCTGATTTCCCCCAGGTCCGGGTGAGCGGCTGACGGCATCGCGCCCGGCTCTGCCCGTTCCCCGGAAACGCTCACGCTCGCGAGCGTACGCGAAACGCGCCGGGACGACGGGAGCGGTGCCGCCGTCCCGGCGCTCACGTCCCCCCGTTAAGGGGGATCCCAAACCCCGCGCAGCATCCTAGGCAGCCACGCGGGCGGCCGCCTGCGTTCGCTCAGGAATGGCCCGGGGAAACTTCGCTAGTGGAGATGCAGGCTAATGCCGAGCAGCACCAGCGGCCAGAGCAGAATGGCGAGCAAGGCGGACAGCATAACCTTCGCAAGTGCCGCGGTGATGTAGCTGTGTGTCCAGGCCAGGACGATGCCGGCCACGATCCAGATGACCCACAGCCAGTTGAGCTTCTTGCCTGACATTCCTCGGACTCCGATCCGCCCAGCCCTGATGACCCTCATGGGCGGCCGTAAACTCACCGGAAATGGCGCCGCTAAACATCACGGCAAGCCAAAGGTCAACCCCCGATGACCCGGGAACGCGGCCCCGCGCGCAGCACCTGGGATGGCAGGACGCGGCCGACGATCCGCTCGGCATCCGCGGCGGCATCGATCAGCGCATCCAGGTCGATACCGGTGGCCACGCCCATGTCCTCGACCATGTGGACCAGTTCCTCGGTGGCGATGTTGCCGGTTGCCCCTGGCGCGTAGGGGCAGCCGCCGAGGCCACCGACCGACGCGTCGAAGTCGGCCACTCCCAGATCGAGCGCGGCCAGCACGTTGGCGAGTCCCGTGCCCCTGGTGTTGTGGAAGTGCAGGTTCAGGCTGATCTGCGGATGCGCGGACCGGAACTCGCCGACCAGTCGCTGGACCCGGCCCGGCGTCGCCATGCCGGTCGTATCGCCGAACGAGATGCTGTCGGCTCCGTCCGCGACAGCCCGGCCCGCCACCGCGAGAACACGCTCGACCGGCACGTCACCTTCGTACGGGCAGCCCCACGCGGTCGACACGATGACCTGGCAGCTGGCAGCCCGGTCGTGGGCCATCGCGATGATCTCCGCGATATCGTCCAGCGACTGCTCGGTGCTCCGGTTGACGTTCTTGCGGTTATGAGTGTCGGAGGCGGAGACGACCGCCTCAATCTCGGTCAGGCCGGCATCCAGCGCCCGCGCGGCACCCCGGCGGTTCGGCACCAGCGCCGAGTAGCTGACGCGCTCCGACCGCTGGATGCCCCGCCAGACCGCGTCCGCGTCGGCCATCTGCGGGATGGCCTCCGGCCTTACGAACGAGACGGCCTCGATTCGCTGTACGCCGGTTCCCGAGAGCCGGTCGATGAGCTCGATCTTGGCCTGCGTGGGCACGGGCTGCTCGTTCTGCAGCCCGTCGCGCGGCCCGACCTCGCGGACCGACAGCCGGCCGGGCAGATCTGACACACTGCCAGGTTACTGCTGCTCGCTGGCGAGTCGCTGCTGCTCGTCCTCCACCAGCTGGAACAGCGTCGCCTGCACGTGCTGCACCCGCGGGATCTCGGTCAGCACGAGCTGACCGTGCTCGCCGGGCGATTCGACGATCAGGCGTCCGCAGCCGAGCAGCCGGTCCAGCAGGCCCTGGGCGAACGACACGTCGCTGATCCGCATCAACGGGAAGTCCCGGCCGCTTCGGCTGACGATGCCTGCCCGCAGCCGCAGCCTGCGGGTAGTCAGCTCGTAGCTCGTGGTGCGCCAGCGCAGCAACGGCACGGCCGTGAAGATGATGATGATCAGCAGCGCGAGCACGCTGAGCCCGAGCCGGACCGCGAAGGCGTTGGAGTGCAGCGGCACCACGATCAGCACGATGAGGAGCGCGACAACAGTCGCGGTCAGGATGAGCAGCGGCTGAAGCACGGTCTTCCAGTGCGGGTGGAACCGCGCCACCAGCCGCTCGCCCTCGACCAGACCCGCAGCGCCGCTCATAGGCCTCATCGTCGCACGTAACGCGTCATTCCGCGCCACGCTCGACGCAGTCGCCGCTACCGCACGTGAACGACGTCGCCGGCACTGACGGCATGCACACCGTCGGCGGCGCTGACCAGCAAGCAGCCCGCGGTATCCACGCCCGTCGCCCGGCCGGTCAGTGCGCCGCCTCCGGGCAGCTCGACCCGCACGTCGTGACCGACGGTCGAGCAGGCACTCAGGTAGGCGGCGCGCAGCCCGCAGGCTGTCGCGTCGCCCGGCGCCGCCCCCCCGGTCCAGCTCAGGTACCAGCGCTCGAACTCACGGAGGATCGCGACCAGGATCGCCTGCCGGTCCGGACTGTCCGCGCCCGCGAGCCAGAGCGACGTGGCCCGGTCAGAAGGCAGCTCGTCCCGGCTCGCGCTGACGTTGAGGCCGATGCCGACGACGATCGCGTCGCCCGCCTGCTCGGCGAGGATCCCGGCCAGCTTGCCAGCACCCTCAGCGCCGCCGTCCAGCACGTCATTCGGCCACTTGAGGCTCGCCGCGACGCCGGTCTGGGCCGCGATGGCGGACGCGACGGCGACGCCGGTCAGCAGCGGCAGCCAGCCACGGCCGCCCGGCGGGACGACGGCCGGCCGCAGGAGCACCGAGAATGTCAGCGCAGCGCCCGGCTGGCTGTGCCAGCTCCGGTCGAGACGGCCGCGGCCGGCGGTCTGCTCCTCGGCCACGAGCACCGATCCTGCCGCGGAGCCGCCCCTGGCCGCGGCGATCAGGTCGGCGTTCGTGGATCCTGTTCTGTCGACCACCTCGACGCTGGTGTACAGCGCCGATCCGGCCAGTACCGCGGCACGCACGGCCGGCGGCGACAGGGGCGGGCGGGACGGCGCCACTCTGCTCATCGCACTAGCGTGCCAGCATGCCCAGTCGGCAGCATCCGGCATTTCTCGCCTAACCTTTCCGGCATGGCCAACGATCTCGCCGCGCCGTCAGGCGGCACGCCGCACGCCGCTAACCCGGCTCCGCCCGCAGACACAGCACCCGACGACCTGCATACCACCGCCGGGAAGGTTGCCGACCTGGAGCGGCGGCGGTACGAGGCCGTGCACGCCGGCGCGGCCCGCCAGGTCGAGCGCCAGCATGCCAAGGGCAAGATGACTGCCCGCGAGCGGATCGATGCGCTGCTCGACCCCGGCTCGTTCACCGAGTTCGACGAGCTGGCTCGGCACCGCGCGACGGATTTCGGCATGGCGGCGAGCAGGCCGTACGGCGACGGCGTGGTGACCGGCTACGGCACCATCGATGGCCGGCCGGTCGCGGTGTTCAGCCAGGACTTCACCGTCAACGGCGGCTCACTCGGCGAGGTGTTCGGCGAGAAGATCGTCAAGGTCATGGATTACGCCCTCAAGACCGGCTGCCCCGTCATCGGCATTAACGACAGCGGTGGCGCCCGGATCCAGGAAGGCGTCGTCGCGCTGGGCCTGTACGGCGAGATCTTCTACCGGAACGTGATCTCCTCCGGCGTTATCCCGCAGATCTCCCTGATCATGGGACCGTGCGCGGGCGGGGCGGTGTACTCCCCGGCAATCACGGACTTCACGCTCATGGTCACCGGGACCTCATACATGTTCATCACCGGCCCGGACGTCATCAAGACGGTGACCGGCGAGGAAGTCAGCCAGGAGGAGCTCGGCGGCGCGCACGCGCACAACGTCAAGTCGGGTGTCGCGCACTACCAGGCGTCCGACGAGCAAGACTGCCTGGAGTTCGCCCGCGACTTGCTGTCCTATCTGCCGTCGAACAACCTGGACGAGCCGCCGGCCGGGCCGTGCGCCGCCGACCCTGCGGCCGCGCTCGAACTCACCGCCGCTGACGCCGAGCTGGACACGCTGATCCCGGACTCGCCGCGCCAGCCCTACGACATGCACGCGATCGTCCAGCACGTGCTCGACGACAGTGAATTCCTGGAGATCCACGCCGGGTTCGCACAGAACATCATCGTCGGCTTCGGCCGCGTCGACGGCACATCGGTCGGCGTCGTCGCCAACCAGCCCATGCACTCGGCCGGAACACTCGATATCGACGCGTCCGAGAAGGCGGCGAGGTTCGTCCGGACCTGCGACGCATTCGGCATCCCGGTGCTGACCTTCGTCGACGTGCCTGGTTTCCTGCCCGGCACGGGCCAGGAATGGGGCGGGATCATCCGGCGCGGCGCGAAGCTCATCTACGCCTACGCGGAAGCGACGGTACCGAAGATCACCGTGATCACCCGCAAGGCCTACGGCGGGGCCTACGACGTCATGGGCTCCAAGCACCTCGGCGGTGACATCAACCTGGCCTGGCCGACTGCCCAGATCGCTGTCATGGGCGCGGACGGGGCGGTGGATCTCATCTACCGACGTGACTTCGCCGCCCTAACAGACGCGCAGGAGCGCACCGCGCTTCGCAGCCAGCGGATCACGGAGTATGAGGACACTCTGTTCAACCCGTATATCGCGGCGGAACGCGGCTACGTCGACGCGGTCATCCGGCCGGCTGAGACCCGCTCGCAGGTGACCAGGGCGCTGCGCGCGCTACGCACGAAGCGCCAGACGCTGCCACCCAAAAAGCACGGAAACATCCCGCTCTGATGCCCGGGAAGGGCGTGGTGGGACCCCTGCTGTCCCTAGATGGCCCGAGAGGGGCATGGTTGGACCCCTGCTGCCCCTAGATGGGCAGCATAGGTAGGTTTGCTGCCCCTCCGGCGCTGCGCCGGCTGCTCCCTGCGCAGCCGCGCGCGGCGTTCTGAGCCTGGATATAAGCGAATAGTAATCGGGTGATTACCGTCCGGCGCGGACTTACGACGCGTCGGCGGCCGCCGGAGCGATTAGAGTCGTGAGTAATGACGGAATCTGGGGCGCCGCTGCCGCTGCTAACCCGCTACGCGATCATGGTCGACGTCGGGTACATCTACGCCGCTGCCGGCGAACTGCTCTTTAGCGCCGCCTCCCGGCGGGAGTACCGGGTCGACGCTGACAAGCTCATCCAGGCCATCATCCGGCATGCCGACCTGCACGTGCCTGGCGAACTGCTGCGCGTGTACTGGTATGACGCGGCGCGCGACCGCGTGCCGACAATCGACCAGCGGGTTATCGCGCAGATGCCGTGGGTGAAGCTGCGGTTGGGCAATCTGAACGCCCGCGGCCAGCAGAAGGGCGTGGACGCGCAGATCCGCGCCGACATGGAGGCGCTCGCGAGGCACCGGGCCATCACCGACGCCATCCTGGTCGCCGGGGACGAGGACATGGTCCCGGCGGTCGAGGCGGCTCAGGCGTTCGGCGTCCGCGTGCACCTGTGGGGCGTGGAACCGCCGTACGGCACGAACCAGGCCGAGCGGCTGGTCTGGGAGTCGGACACCGTCGACGTGCTCGAGCGCTTGTTCGTGGAGCCCTACTTCACCCGTCAGCTGGCCGAGCCGTCACCGGCGGCGACACACGGGCCAGCTCCCGCCAGGGTCGGGCCGGCCATCCCCGCGCAGACCGTGCAGGCTCCCTCGCCCGCTCAGGTATTCGGCGAGCGGCATCTGAGCCGGCCATATACCCGGACACTTCCGGTCACCCACTTGTCGTCCGCCCGGCTGGGGCCGGATCGCGAGCGGGTGGAGGAGGCAGGCGAGCACGTCGCGCAGAAGTGGATTCTCACCCGGGGTGAGGACAACATCCGCGACCTGCTGCCCGGACCGATCCTGCCGCCGGTCATCGACAAGGAGCTGCTCGTGGATGCGGAGAAGGAACTCGGCCTGTCGCTGCGCGCCTACCAGGAGGCGCGGGAGTGGCTGCGGGACGCGTTCTGGGCCAGGGTGCACCGGCAGTTTGGCATCGGCGTGGGCAAGTCGAGGGGCTGAGCCAGCGATGACGGATCCGGTCGACGGGGCGCAGGCCCCGCTGTTGTCGGTCACGCGCGGTGCGCCGACTCCGGACGAGCTGGCGGCGCTGCTGGTCGCGCTCGCCAGCCGGCCCGCCGGGCCCGCCAGCGGCCCGCAGCCCGGCCGGTCGACATGGTCGGCGAGGAGCCGGATGATGCGGGGGACAGTGCGCCCCGGCCGGGGCGCGTGGCGGGCGAGCGCACTGCCAGGCTGAGTTACCTCTCCCCTAGACTCCTCACAGTCGAAATGAGGAGACACGTGCGCAAGGTCCTGATAGCAAACCGGGGCGAGATCGCGGTCCGGATCGCCCGGGCGTGCCGGGACGCCGGGCTGACCAGCGTCGCCGTCTACGGCGAGGCGGACCTTGACGCGCTGCATGTGACTATGGCCGATGAGGCATACGCCCTCGGCGGCCAGACAGCCGGCGAAAGTTACCTGGACATCAGCAAAATCCTCCGGATCGCGACCGCCAGCGGGGCCGATGCCGTGCATCCGGGTTACGGCTTCCTGGCAGAGAACGCCGACTTCGCGCGCGCGGTCATTGACGCGGGCCTGACCTGGATCGGGCCGCCGCCATCCGCCATCGACTCCCTCGGCGACAAGGTGGCCGCTCGGTCCATCGCCAGGCAGGTCGGCGCGCCCCTGACGCCCGGCACGGATGGCCCCGTCAGCGGGGCGGATGAAGCGGTCGCGTTCGCGGCGGAGCACGGGCTGCCGATCGCCATCAAGGCGGCGTTCGGCGGAGGGGGCCGCGGGCTCAAGGTCGCCAGGACGATCGAGGAGATCCCTGGCCAGTTCGAGTCGGCGGTCCGGGAGGCGGTGGCCGCGTTCGGGCGCGGCGAGTGCTTCGTCGAGCGCTATCTGGATAAGCCCCGGCACGTGGAGACCCAGTGCCTGGCTGACGCGCACGGCAATGTCACCGTCGTGTCCACCAGGGATTGCTCGCTCCAGCGGCGGCACCAGAAACTCGTGGAAGAGGCGCCAGCCCCGTTTCTCACCGCCGAGCAGGACAAGCAGCTTCGCACCGCGTCCGCAGACATCCTGCGCGCTGCGGGCTACGTCGGCGCGGGAACGTGCGAGTTCCTCGTCGGCCAGGACGGCACCGTGTCCTTCCTCGAGGTGAACACGCGGCTGCAGGTCGAGCACCCGGTCACCGAGGAGGTGACGGGCATCGACCTGGTCCGGGAGATGTTCCTGATAGCCGACGGTGAGCCGCTGAGCTTCAGCGACCCGGAGCTGCGCGGACATTCGATCGAATTCCGGATAAACGCCGAGGACGCCGGCCGCGGTTTCCTGCCAGCGCCCGGCACGATCACCGGCTGGCGGCAGCCGTCTGGGCCGGGTGTCCGACTGGACGCCGGCTACAGCGAAGGAATGACAGTCCCGCAGGCCTTCGACTCGCTCATCGCCAAGCTCATCGTCACCGGCGCAACCCGGCAGCAGGCACTGGAGCGGGCCCGCCGGGCCCTGGCCGAGTTCCAGATCGACGGGATGCCCACGGTGCTGCCGTTCCATCGCGCGGTGGTGGCCGACCCCGCATTCACCAGCGAGCCGTTCCTGGTGCACACACGCTGGATCGAGACCGAGTTCACCGCCGAGATCGCGCCCTATGTCGCCGACGCCGCGGGCGGGGTGCCGGCGACCGCCGACGGCATGGCACGCGAGCGGATCACCGTCGAAGTCGGCGGCAAGCGGCTTGAGGTGACCATGCCAGCCGGTTTTGGGCCGGCCGGGCCAGCGGGAGCCGCCGGTGCCGCCCGCGCGGGCCGCCCGGCCAGGGCTGGCAGGCCTGCGGCCCGACATGGGGCTGCGCCCGCCGGTGATGAGCTCGTGAGCCCCATGCAGGGCACGATCGTCAAGATCGTCGCTGCTGACGGCGAGCAGGTGGAGGCCGGCGACACGGTCGTCGTGCTCGAGGCCATGAAGATGGAGCAGCCGCTGACCGCGCACAAGGCCGGCACGGTCACCGGTCTGTCGATCACCGTCGGCCAGACCGTTCCGGCCGGTGCTGTCATCTGCCAGCTGCGCTGATGGCCAGGATTCCCGGCGATCCTGGGCCGCTGCGGTGGCTGAGGTTCGCTGCCGGCTTCCGGCTGCCGGAGGAGAATCGGGACTGGGTCAGGCATGAGCTGATCGACGCCGGCTGGCGCTGGCGCACCGTGCTCCGCCACCTCGCGGTGATTATCCCAGTGTGCGGCATCGTCGCGGTGCTGCTGCTGACTCTGTCACCCGCACCGGCATGGTTCGCGGTGATGATGGTCGTGCTGATCCTCTGCGGCAGTGTGTTCACCGTCGCCGCCTACGCCGACGACATCCGGACCAGCCGGCTGCGCCAGCACGGCCTCGACGTGCCGGACGACCCCGACCTGGGTCACCCCTCGCACTAGCTACAGCCTCGCGGGCGAATCATCGACCGATGCGCGACCGCGGAGGAGAGCCGCGGTTACTGCAAGGCGCGGGGCCTGACTGTAGTTGAAGGTGCCCGAATGCCACAGGTCCGCGCCATTGAACAAGATAACCGAGCCTGCGGGCGCGAGGATCTTGACCTCGGCTGGATGCGGGCCCATCTCGCAGCCAAGAGGCAACGTGTCGACCGGGTCCTGGGCGACGCGGTGCGAGCCCGGAATGACCCGCAGCGGCCCGTTGTCCGGGGTGAATGCGCTGATGCACCACATGGCCGACAGGCTCCGCCACGGCCCGTGCGTCCGATGGCCAGGAAAATAGTCAGGATGCAATCCCTGGTGGCCGCAGCCGGGAAGCGGTGCGCGCAGCTCCAGCCCGCCCAGGTGCCAGTCTGCGCCGAGCACCGCGACCGCGGCCTCCGCCAGCAGCGGATGCTCACGGCAGGGCGCGAAAACGGAGTCCGACAGCGCGAGTTTCGCGTGCACGACTCCGCGCTCCTCAACATCCTGGGCGGGGTCGGCGTCCCAGGCCACCAGCGTCTGGTAGACCAGCTCATCAAGCCGGCAGCGCATCGGGGCAAGGACGATCTCATCCAGGAGCGACGGCGCCAGAAGATAGCCGTCACGCTCCAGCGACTCTCGCTGCTGCGCGGTGAGCAGTCCGTCCCGGCGGCTCACGATCGAGATTCTTCGCTACAGGTCCAGGCTGCGGCAAACGATTAAGGAGAGGCCGTGGCCTGCGTCCGCGATAGGCCAGTTCTGTGCCTGCTGACGCTGATAAGCGCCGCAGGGAGTGCCGCATCACCCCGGACTGGAGATCAGACGGCTGTGAACTGCATCGACAACGAAAGTCACGAAGGTCAGCGTGGTGAGATGGTCCACCTCCGCGGTGACCTGCCAGCATCCTTCGCTGGGGAATGTGACCCCGGAGGCCTGGAATCCGGTCTCTCCGTAGCCGGCCGGGACGTCTGACATCAGCGGGGGAGCTGGTGCGTCGAGGCGACGGCCAGTGATCGTGAGCTGCCCCGAGACGTACCGCCACCACGGGAACTTCCATGCGATGGAGCCGTCCGGATTCACATAGCCGACGGGGGCGACGATCAGGCCGTTCGCGCTCAAGGTGACAAACAGCTTCCCGTTGCCATAGACCGTCGTCCCCGGACCCAGGTCGGCGAGCGAGGTTCCTGGCAGGGCCGTCGGATGGCCGGTCGCCGTCTTCGGGCACCGCGTCAGGTCGGCGTGCGTAACTGGCCGAGGCCGCGATGCGCGTGTGCCGCTCGCGTGGGGGCCTACCGCGCTCGGGCCGACTCCGTGATGCGGCGCTGCCCCGCGAGATGCGGCCGGGCTGGCGGTACACGCCGCCACCGCGACGACTACGAGCAGCCCGTCGGCGATGCGCATCGCTGTCCGAGCAAACATCGCGATAGTCCTAGCGCGTACCTGGTGTCCTATCGACAATCCCGGACTGGACTCGCCGGGAGTCACGACACCCTTTCGCCATCGAGCCTACGACCCGCCGCGTCCGCCGCACGTTGCTTTCGCGTCTCGCATTTGTCACGGCAGCGTCGCTGTGAGCAGGTGCAACGGCGAGGCCACGATCTGGAGCGCCAACGGCAGAATCCGGTCTGACCGGCAGGCTTAGATCAGCGGGTCGAGCTCGGCGGGCTGCATCAGTTTGCGGGCGGCCTCGGTGACGCTGCCCGACAGCGACGGGTACACCGAGAACGTCTGCGCCACCTGGTCGACGGTGAGGTGGCGCTCGACCGCCAGCGAGACGGCCAGGATCAGCTCGCTGGCCCGCGGGGCGACGATCACGCCGCCGAGCACGGTGCCGGCGCTGCGGCTGGCGATGAGCTTGACGAAGCCGTCACGGAAGCCCTGCATCTTCGCCCTGGCATTCGTCGCCAGCGGCAGCTTGACCACGATGGCGTCCGGAACGGAACCCGAGGCGACGGCCTGCTCCGGAACGCCGACGGTGGCGATCTCCGGCTCGGTGAAGATGGTCGCGGCGACGTTGCGCAGCCGCAGCGGCTTGACTGCCTCGCCCAGCGCATGCCACATCGCGATCCGGCCCTGCATGCCCGCGACCGAGGCGAGCATCAGCACGCCCGTGCAGTCGCCAGCCGCGTAGACGCCCGGTGCCGATGTGCGGGATACCCGGTCCACGCGGACAAAGCCGCGCTCATCCACCTCAATTCCAGCCTCGGCCAGGCCAAGGCCGGTGGTGGAGGGCACCATGCCGACGGTCATCAGGCAGTGCGTGCCGCGCACCGTCCGGCCATCGGTCAGCGTCACGACCACGCCGTCAGCTGACCGGGTGACCCGCTCTGCTCTCGACCGGCTGAGCACCGTCATGCCGCGACGGCGGAACACGTCCTCCACGACCACGGCAGCGTCCGCATCCTCTTGCGGCAGCACCCGGTCACGCGACGAGACGAGGGTTACCTGCGATCCGAGCGCCTGGTATGCGCTGGCGAACTCGGCCCCGGTAACCCCCGAGCCCACCACGATCAGCTCCGCCGGGAGCTCGGGCAGCTCGTACAGCTGCCGCCAGGTGAGGATTCGGTCCCCGTCCGGCTCCGAGCCGGGGAGCACCCGCGGCTCCGCGCCGGTTGCGATCAGCACCGCGTCGGCCTGAACCCGGACGTCCCCTGCTACGACCGCGTGCGGCCCGTCCAGCCGGGCAGCGCCGGAGATGACCTTCACGCCCTCGGCCGACAGCCGG
>DASQIW010000195.1:0-83687 GCA_035631375.1 Streptosporangiaceae bacterium | reverse complement strand
CCGACCTCATGGAGCGCGGTTTTGAGGTATTCCGGGCGCTTTCACAGGCCCGCCATTCCTGCGATATAGTCGCTCTCAGAAACGGCCTTATGCTGCGAATAGAGGTCAGAACAGGCACTCAGAGAACGCCTTCTACAGGGTATGTTTCGTATATGAAGAATCGCTCATTGCGTACATACAGTGATAGGCCTTCATATGCACAAGAGCCTGATCACTACGCAGTGATGTGGCAAGGCGAGCTTATTCGCTACGATCCTGAATTGCCTATGTAGAACCCATAGGCCCTGTGCGCAGGATGGAGGGCATTCTTCGCAGAGGGCCCACCCTCCGAGGATGGTGGGCCCTTCCGGGGTGGTGACCCTCTGTGGCTCTGGCCCTCTGCCAGCTGGCAGCGCGGCCGAGGCTCAGGAGGGCCAGAGCACGCGAGGCAGCGAGATCCCACCCGGTGGGCCCTCCCGCGGCTGCGAGGGCCAGCCAGGCGGGTTTGCCCGCTGGCCGCGCCGGCGTACCTCCCACCAGGCGCTCTCTGACGGCCGCCGTTTCGGCTACCATCCCCCCTCGTGCCCCTCTGGGCCTGGATCGCCCTCGGCCTCGCGGCGTGGTTCGCCCTCGCCGTGGCGGTGGCCGCGCTCTGGCACATCGCCCGCACCCGCGGCTGGGGCGGGCCCTCCCCCCGCTAGACTCCCGCCATGCCCGTGACCCTGGCCGGCCCCACCTCGCTGACCCCGCTCGGCTTCTGCGTCATCTGCGCCGCGCAGTGGAAGTCCGACGCGATCGACCACCAGCGGCAGGCCATCGAGGTGGCCGACAAGGCGCCCACCACCAGCCGCCTCACCCTGAAACCCCCCGGCCCCCCGCCAGCCGCCGCCGTGGCCTGGGGCCTGGTGACCCTGCCGCCCCCGCCCGGCTCGCCAGTTGCGGGCCCCCTCGTGGTGCCGGCCCCGCTGTGCTGGACCCACCTGAACGCGATCAGGTTCACCGCGGGCGGGATCATCCCGGCGCCGGCCGGTGCCATCCTGCTCGACGGGACAGACCCCCGGCTGGGCCCCCGCCGCCCCCCGGCGTAGCGTGCAAGATCACGCCATGCGCCCACGAGCGGGGACACCCAGCCATGCTCATCAGCTACGCCTGCCGCCTCGGCACGCTCTGCCGGTTCTGCACCGACCACCGCTGCCAGCACACCTGCCACCGCCTCACCCAGCCCGGTGAGCTACACCCAGGCCCGCGCGGTCTTCCACGCCTGGACAGCCGCCCACGCGGCCGAGATCCTGACTGACCCCCACCTCGAAGCGCTCGCCCGCCAGGCCCTGGCCCTCGACGCCGAGGCCGCCGCGGAGGTCGCCCGCCTGCAGGCCCAGATCGACCGCTATCAGGGCACGGTCGTCTACCACTGCACCGAGGCTCACGCGGCCGACGCGATGATCACCCTGACCGACGCGCCAGAAGGTGCCATCGTGCGCGCGACCGACACTGGGGCCGAGTGGCAGCGCCAGGGCGACGGCACCTGGGAGCCGCGGGAGTAAGTACAGGCCAGGAGCACCCCGAGAGGCAGCCTCCTGGCCTGCAACTACACCGGACCGCCTAGACCGCCAGGTCACGGCTGCGTTACGGTGCCCTGGTTGGGCGCCCAAGCCCCCTTGCCGCCACGCGCCGGGGCCTGCGCGCATTCGCCGATCGAAGGATAGCCCGTGCGGGCAGAGCCGCGCACTACCGTGCGGCGGGCGGCCGCAGCAGCAGCCGCGGGAGCCGCTCTCGTCCTCGGTTACCTCCTTTCCGCCGCCCCCGCGGTGGCCGCCCCGCACCACAGCGCCGCCCGCGCGGCAGCCGCCGTCAGCACCAGCCGGCAGCAGGCCACCGAGCCGCGCGCCGCCGCCCCGGCCACCACCACCGCGAGCTACGTCACCAGCCGGGGCGACACGCTCTACGGGGCGGGCGCGGTCCTGTGCGACCGCAGCTTCTGGCCGGTGCTGTGGGCGGCGAACCGCCATGCCGTACCCAACCCGGACCTGCTGCCCACCGGGATCACCCTGGTGGTTCCGCCCTGCAGTCACCCCACGCAGCGCCAGGTTGACGCCGCGCTCGCGGCCATCCCGCCACCTCCACCGCCCCCGCCGCCAGCGCCGGCCGTCCAGCCGGCGTCAACCCCGCCGATGTCCGGGGCTGCCCCTGTAGCTCCCGCTCCCGCAGGGGCGGTCTCGGGCTCAGTCACGCCGTCCAGCGGCTACGAGGCGTGCGTGATCGCCGCCGAGTCGGGCGGCAACCCCGGCGCGGTCAACGCGAGCAGCGGGGCGGGTGGCCTGTACCAGTTCCTGCCGAGCACCTGGCAGGCCCTCGGGTACCCCGGCCTGCCGCAGGACGCCTCCCCCGCGACCCAGCAGCAGGCCTTCGACCAGCTGTACGCGCAGCAGGGGAGTTCACCATGGGTATCCGACGGCTGCTAGGGGTACTTACAGCGGCGGTGCTGGCTGCGGCCATTGGCGGGCTGGCCCCCGTAGCCCCCGCCGCAGCCAGCACTCTCCCTCCGCGCCTGGTGGCCCTCAACTGGGCCGAGGCGCAGCGAGGGTCATGGTACTGCTGGGGCGGGACGTCTGGGTGCTTTGACTGCTCAGGCCTGGTCTGGGCCGCCTATCACCACGCCGGGATCACCCTGCCGCGGACCACCTACGGGATGCTCGCAAGCTGGCACCTGGTCTGGGAGCCGGCCTCAGCGCGGCGCCGCGGCGACCTCGCGTTCTACGGCAGCGGGCACGTCGAGCTTGTCACCCGGTGGGGCACGTTCGGCGCCCTGGAACAGGGCACCCAGATCTGGTGGCACGTGCCCGGCCCCTGGTGGCACCCGACGGCGTACTTCCGGGTGCGCTGAGCCCCGTGTAGCCTGGCCGTGCCACATGAGTCCCCCAACTCAGCAGGCAGGCACCACCTGGGCCGGGCGGTGCCTCGCGGTCCCCCGCCGCAACCCCACGCCGCCCGGCCCCACCAAGTATCTGTAAGTACAGCACGCCCCGCTGATAACAGGCCGGTGCTCGTGTAGCCTCGGCCCCCATAGGCATCACCAGCGGGGAGTGGACCGCATGACCACACCGGACCCCAGCGCGCCGGACGGCAGCGCGGCCGACCCGTCGAGCCCCCCGCCCCCGGTTGACGGCACTCCCCCGCCTGACCTCACGGCCCCGGCCGCGCCGGACCCCGGTACACCGCCAGATCCGGCAGCGCCGCCACCTGACGCCGCGCCTGACGCGCCGGCCGCGCCACCACCGGACACTGTGGCCCCGCCCCCGGACCAGCCACCGGATACGGCCGGTCAGACGCCAGATACGGGTCTGCCGCCTGACGTTCCACCGGCCACGCCACCTGACCAGCCGGCACCTGATCCCGGCGCTCCCGCTCCTGCCACAGATCCAACCGCCACTGCGGATCCTGGGACGGCACCGCCAGCCCCGGATAGTCCTCCGACAGATGGCGGGGCGCCACCGGCCGCACCGACCGATCCGGCCCCGACAGATACTCCCGCAGCGCCGCCTCCTGATCAGGGTCCAGTGGCTCCCGATCCATCAGTTCCGCCACCAGACGCAGGCCCCGCGCCACCCGCTCCTGACGTTCCGGCTGATCCGGGTACAGATACCGGCACACCTCCACCGGATCAACCGCCCCCAGCAGAGCCGCCGCCACCTGATACGCCGCCGCCCACTGATCCTCTAGCCGGTCAGCCACCTGATGCTCCTCCCGACGCGCCGCCCAGCGAGCCAGTTCCTCCCGACGCGCCGCCCGCGCCAGACGCTCCGACCACGCCCCCAGATCAGCCTCCACCTACGGATGTGCCCCCGGATCCGGGCGTCCCCCCGGTGAGCGGTATTGATCCATCGAGCCAGCCGATAGGAGGGCCCCCAGGCCAGGGCGGGGCTCCATCGCCTGGGCCGCCTGACGCGCCGCCACCGCCCAGCGCTGGCCCACCTCAGCCAGACCCAGGTCAGCCGCCTGCAGAGCCGCCGCCAGATGCTCCGGGCACACCGTCACCGGAACCACCTGCCACAGACCCCATGACCCCACCGGATCAGCCGGCCAGCCCACCGGACGCCCCGCCCCCAGATGTGCCGCCACCTGACGCAGGCCCTCCCACAGATCAGCCGCCCAGCGAGCCAGCGCCTGCCCCACCCGGTGAGCCAGCGCCTGCAGAGCCTCCACCAGACGTGCCCCCACCGGACGCTCCTGCTCCTGATCAGCCACCTGATCAGCCTATCGACACGGGCCCGCCCCCTGAGCCCCCGGTTTCCCCCCCAACCGACGGCGGCGACGGCGGGGCGGGCCCGCCAGACACCTCGGCCGCGCCGGTCATCGAGGGCCCCACGCCGGCGCCCGAGCCCCCAGTGCCGTGGACCGGGCCACCCGCGCCGTCGGCGCCCATCAGCCAGCCGACCACCAACGAGAGCCCAGTGCTGCCGTCCAACGCCCACGGGGCGACGGCCAAGGCAGCCGCGATCTTCGAGCGGATCTACACGATCGCCAGCGATGCGGACCCGGCCAACGCGGCAGACGCGCTGGCCCGGATCCAGGGCATCGCCGAGGCCGCGATTGGCGACGTCGGGCGGTTCGCATCTGCCAGCCTGCGGCAGGCCGCGACCGACGAGGCCGACACGCTGATCCGCTCGATATAGACGGGGCGGTGCCCCGGTCCCGGCGATAGCGGGGAGCCGGTCCGGGGCGCTGCCTCATGGAGGTGGCCGTGCCTGGACGCATGGACCTGGTCCTGCCGGGGACGGGCACGGCGCCGTGCGGGGAGCAGGGCTGCAAGCGCAACGAGATCGACGGCTTGGAGTTCTGCTTCTGGCACATGCCCGAGGACCGGCTCGATGAGGCCGAGGAGGTCACCGGGGTATTCCGCTGCAGGCACGAGAGCGGCTGCCACCAGGTCGCGGTCAAGGGCACTGACCCGCCGCGGTGCAAGAACCACGGCGCCAACCGGGGGTCGGTGATCTCCAAGCAGGCGAGCGCGCGGGTGGTCGAGGGCCGGGTGCAGGACCGGATGCTGCAGATCATGAGCGAGCAGGGCGAGCGCCTGCTCAACCCCCGCCCCATAGGCAACCCGCTGGTCGAACTGCTCGACCTCGCCGCGGAGATGGCCGAGTGGAAGACGATCATGCAGGAGATCGTGGTCTACCTGCTGTCCACCGAGCGGATCCGCAGCGCTCACTCCAAGGTCGGCGAGCAGCTGCGGGCCGAGGTGCTGCTGTTCGAGCGGGCCCAGGAGCGCTACTCCAAGATCCTGCAGGACATCGCCAGGCTGGGGATCGAGCACCGGCTCGCCGCGCTTGAGGAGACCCAGGTGCGGATAGTCGAGCAGGCCCTGGCCGCCGCGCTCAACTCGACCTCGCTGGACATCGTGGCCCAGGAGGAGGCCCGCCAGGTGCTGCGGCGCGAACTGACCAAGGCCGCGAAGCGGGCCGGCTGATGTGCGGCCGGGCAGCAGGGCGGGATTTGAACCCGCGGGCCCCCCACCTGGGAGCAGGTGAGCGACGGCGTTCCCTGCGCCACCGGACGGCCACTACCGGCGTACCGCACTGCCCAGCGCCCTCACAGGGTAGCTGCTGATGGCGTTCAATGACGTCCTGACCGGGGTCGCGGCCGGCTACAAGGCCGAGAACCCCGACCCGCGGCTGCGGTGGCGCAAGATCGCCCGGCCGTCCCAGCTGCTCCCGCCGCTGTCCGACCCGTGGCGGGTCACCTACTTCCAGGGCGGGCGGGGCAGCGGCAAGACCCGCGCCGGGGCCCAGGGCCTGGCCGACTGGTGCCTGTCCGACCCCGAGGGCGAGGGCGAGTACGGGATCATCGCCCCGACCTACGCCGACGCCTGGACCAAGTGCGTCGAGGGCAAGGCCGGGATCCTGCGGGCCATGGGCACCTCGATGGCCGAGATCAAGGACCACCGGTCCAAGACGGTCAAGCACGCCTGGCGCACCTACGGCCAGGTGATCTTGCACAACGGGATCGTGATCTACATCGACTCCGCGGCCGAGGGCGGGCTGCGGATCCAGGGCCGCAACCTCAAGGGCGCCTGGTGCGACGAGATCGGGCTGTGGGAGAAGTGGGAGACGGCCTGGGACGAGTCGCTCAAGTACGCCGTCCGCGACGGCATCAGCCGGATCATCGCCACCGGCACGCCCAAGGCCAGCCGGCCCGCGCGCAAGCTCGTGCGGCGCATGATCCGCAACGACCCCGGCGAGGGCGGCGTGGTGGTGCGGCGGCTGCGCACGATCGACAACGCCAAGAACCTGTCCGACGCCTTCCTGCGGGCCGTGGTCGGCGCCGCCCAGGGCACCCGGCTGGAACGGCAGGAGCTTGAGGGCGAACTGCTCGATGACGTCGCCAACGCCCTGTGGACCCGCGACCAGCTGGACTCGATCCGCATCGACTACATCCCGCCGATCCTGACCAACATCACGATCGGCGTGGACCCCTCGGACGGCGGCGAGACCAGCGATGAGCAGGCCTACACGGTAGCGGGCCTCGGGCCGCTCGAAGACGGGCACATCTACGTGACCGAGAACTGGGGCGGGCAGGAGGCGCCGGTCCCGTTCGCCATGCGGGTGATCCGCAAGTCGCTGGCGCTGGCCAAGGCCTACCCCGGCACCGCGCCGATGATCATCATCGAGAAGAACCACGGCGGCGCCTGGCTGACCGCCACCTTCCAGCAGGTGATGCGGCAGATGCGGGTGGCGGTCCCCTACAAGATGATCCACGCCAGCCACGGCAAGCGCACTAGGGCCGAGCCCGTCTCGGCGCTGTATGAGCAGCACGGCGGGCTGGTCCGGCACTGCCACATCGCCAGCACCCGCGACGGCCACCGGGTGCCCGACGCCAACATGCCTGAGCTTGAGGACCAGATGGCGACGTTCACTGGGGCCCAGGGCGAGCGCAGCCCGGACCGGCTCGACTCGCTGGTGTGGGCCATGAGCCCGTTCCTGCGGCGCGCGTTCGGCCCACCGGGCCGGGCCAACCCGCGGCGCTGGGCGGCGGCCGAGGAGCTTGAGACCGTCGGCGAGCCGGCCTACTCGAAGATGCGCCGCCGGCTGTCGCAGGCGCACGGTGGCGTCTACGCTGGGCGGCAGTGGACCATTGATGAGTTCGCCCCCGCTGACGATGACAAGCAACCCGCGCTCACTGGGCCGCGGGGCAACGTCAAGGGCTGGCGGTAGTGGCGAGCAAGGACAACGCAGCGACGGGTGAGCTAGTCCAGTTCCCCGACCTCAAGAAGGCCACTAGGCGCAAGCTGCTCGCTGATGAGCTTGGCACCCAGTTCGATGTGGGCCAGCGGCTGTTCGCCTACTACGGCTCGGGCGACGTCTTCGACTACGGCGAGTGGACCAGCCGCGACATGAAGGCGATGTTCCGCCGCGACGGGATCTGCTCCGCGGTCGAGAACGTGCTGACCCTGCCGATCCGCGAGGCCGACTGGGAGATCCGGCCGGGTCACGGCGACAAGGGCGAGGCCGAGTTCGTGCGCTCAGTCATGGCCTCCCCCGATTCCGACGACGGGATGGCCACCCCGGTGTCGGACCTCATCGGTCAGATCACCTCGGGCCAGATATTCCGGCGCGCGTTCTTCGAGAAGGTCTGGAAGATCCGCGACAGCGACGGGAAGATCATCTACGACAAGATCGCCTTCCGCCCGCCCTCCACATGCCAGGCCCGCTACGACAGCAGGACCGGCGCCAAGAAGGGATTCCGCCAGCAGGTGTGGCTGTTCGGCGGGCAACTGACCACACCGAAACAGCAGATACCGGGATATGTCGATATCCCCGAGATCCGTTCCTATGTCTATACGCACGGCAAGGCGCGCGAGCCATTGACCGGGCTGAGCGAGATGGACATCTGCTATTGGTGTTACCAGACGAAAATGAAGCTGCTGTATTTGTGGTATCACTTCTTGGAGAACACTTCGCTGCCGCGCGTCATTGTCTACGGCAACGACCAGCCCGAGGCCAACCAGCGCGCCGATGATATCGCCTCGCTCAAGAGCAGCGGGGTGGTCGGCCTGATCCACCCGGCCGACGGCCAGAAGTCGTTCGACATGCTGGCGGGGGATGCCCAGGGCGGTGCGATCTTCAAGGACGCGATGGCCTGGCTTGAGTCCTGGCAGACCCACAGCGTCCTGGCTGGGTTCATGGCGCTCACTGGGTCGGCCACGGGTGGCCGGGGCAGCTACGCGCTCAGCCAGGACCAGAGCAGCTTCTACCTCAAGAGCCGGCAGGCCGTGGCCAAGGAGATCGCCGAGTCGATCAGCTTCGACCTGATCCGGCCGCTGGTCCTGCTGAACTTCGGCACCGAGGCGGTCTACCCTCAGTGGCACTTCGGCCCGCTGCAGGATGAGCAGATCCAGGCCCTGCTCACGATGTTCCAGACCCTGGCCGCCGCGCCGGCCCTGCACATCCCGCTGCAGGTGCTCGACCTGATCACCGAGCGCATGGCGAGCATCTTGCAGCTAGACATCGACCAGGTCCATGCCGCGCTCACTTCGACGGCCAACCAGCGCGCTGAGCAGATGCAGGCTGCAGCGCCCCCCGGCATGCCGTCGCAGGCGGCAGGCCAGCTAGGGGCACTGAACGGGATGGCGAACGCTGCGGTCGGTATAGCGCGTGCATCCCAGGCGGGAGGGGCGCCACCTCGCCCTGGGGCGTCCCTCCCGACCACCCCCGCACCCGGTGCCCAGCGCCAGCCGCCCCGCACCCCGTCCACCCCGCCACAGACCCCGCCACCGGGACGCATGGCCTAGCACCAAGGGGGCGCCATGCCAGAGATCAAGATCGACAACCACGAGACAGCGACGGCGATATGCGACGAGGGCGACTGGCACGGGGACGCGCACGACCTGTCCGAGGTCTCAGGCCTGATGAGCCAGGCGGCGATGCACGCGATAGCACTTGGCCACACCGTCCACGAGCACGTGGACCGCGACGTCACCATCCACCCGCTATGAGCGGCCAGCACCTGACGCGGGAGATCATCGAGCCGCTGCCCCAGCCGCCGTGGGTCGTGCGGCTGGCCTGGTGGCTGTGGGCCCAGTGGCGATACCCGTTCGACGTGCGCGAGCTAAAGCGGCTGGGGTTCACGCGCCGGGGGTTCCGGCGCTGGGGCTACAACTGGCAGGAGGACGACACATGGCCGGGCTAGGCGGGGCATCGCCGATCGAGCAGAAGGCCGTGGCCGGCCCGACCACCGCGCTGATCGCTGGCTACCTGTCCACGATCCTGATCAGCGCCGTGCCGTGGCTGCATGATCATCTGACGCCGGACCAGCAGCAGAGCCTGCCGATCATCATCGCGTTCCTGCTGTCGGCAGCCGCCGCCTACCTGGCGCCGCACACTCACCGCCCGGACCTGGTGGCTGTGCAGCCGGGCCGGCATGTGGAGAACGTCGCGCTGCCACCGGACCAGCCGCACGTATGACCACCCCCCAGCAGCCGCCACCTCAGCAGCCGCCACCCCAGCAGCTGCCGGTCGCCGCTGCTGCGGTCCTGGCCACCGCGGCGACGGTCGCCGCAGCGGCGGGCGTCCTGGCCCCGCTGTTCATCGCCGAGGGGATCAGGCGCAAGGTGGTGGAGGCCGCGCTCGGGGTGGTCATGGGCATGCCGCCCGAGACCACCGGCTTCCACGGGCCCGCGACGGCTCACGTGGCCCGGCTCAACCTGATGCGCCGGGCCCAGTTCCTGGTCGCCTCGGCCCGGCGCTTGCAGGCCGACGTCACCGCGGCGCGCTCCCGTGACGAGTCCCTGGTGCGGGCGCTGGCCGACGGTGTCATCCGCGAGCGGCGCAACTACGGGCAGCACCTGATGGCCAACTGGGCCCGTGCGCAGGCAGCGGCCAACGTGGACAGCGCCTCGATGGACTACGGCCGACTGCTCGGCTGGTACACCCGCAGGGACAGCCGCACCTCGCCGGAATGCCTGGCGGCCAACCGCCGCAACTTCTACGCCGACCAGATGCCCCCGATCGGCTACCCCGGAGCGGTCCACCCGCACTGCCGGTGCCTGCCGGGCCCGCCGTTCCCCGGTGCGCCACTTGTCGGTGGTGAGGCGTTCAGGGCCCGGAGGCCGGCCTATGCCTGACAGCGGTGGCCTGGTGCTGCTACGGTCGGGTGCCGTGGCAAACGGCCAGTACCTGTTCATCGACCTGACCACCACCCCGCCCACGCTGGTGTCGGCCGACGAGATCCTCCCGGCTGCGCTGCTTGCGAAACTGACCGAGATCGACACCAAGCTAGGAGTGATCATGACCGGCATGAGCCAGGAGCAGGCCGACATCCAGTCCATGGCCGACGCGATCGGCGTGGTGGGCCAGCACATGACCGACGCGACCGGCTGGATCCAGCAGTACGTCGCCGCCCACCCGGACGCCCCGCCCGCGGACCTGTCCCCGCTGCACTCCGCGCTGGCCTCGCTGCAGAACGCCGACACCGGGCTCTCCGCAGTGGCGACCTCGACGCCCCCGGACGCAGCGCCGCCCGCCGACCCGATCCCGGCCCCGGACCCGAACGCACCGGCCCCCGTGGACACGACGCCGCCCGACGCCGCTCCCGCCGACCCGAACGCCCCGCCCCCGGACGCAGCCCCTTCCTTCTGAGCCGCCTGGTCACCTGGTTCCGAGGGTGGTTCGGCGGTTAGTCTTGGTGCCACCGATGAGGTGGGTGATCAGGTGAGCGTGGCAGCAGACCTGGCGTTCGATCCGGCTGAGCCCCGTGACCCTCTCGGCCGCTGGCGGTCCCTGGTCGCCGATGCGGATGCCATCGAGCACCTGCCCAGGGGCGTCACGCTCAAGAGTGCGACCAAGCCCCAGCTGCAGCGGGCCCTCGCCCGCAAGCGCAGGGCCAACCGGGATGCCGCGATCCGGCAGGAGCGTGGCTTCGGCCCACCGCCGCTTGGCCCCAGGGGCCGGCAGCACGCTCAGTGGGCCAGCCAGCAGTACCCGAGGGTTGGACCGCGCGGGACCACCTGGTCCAATGCGCCACCCGGTGGGCCCCCAAAAGCCTGACTCCCCGCGCAAGTCTTGATCTGGCAGCCAGTGCTTCCCCGCAGCGTCCCCAGCACGCCCGTGAGCGCGAGCACCGGGACGCGACTGCGGGCCGGATGCGGCGCACCGCCTCGCTGATCGACGCCGACCACCCGGAGACCACGGCCGGCTCGCACGTGCGGGACGCGGCCAAGGTGCTGATGTGGGGCTCAACCGAGGGCGCCAGGCGCCATCTCGACGCCGCGATGGAGGTGCTCACCCCGCGCAACCTGATCCGGCACGGCATCACTGACGACGAGGGCCACGCCCTGGCCAAGCACCACATGCACCTGGTCCACCAGCACCGGCTCGCGGTGCAGGATCTGGAAGACCTTCGGGCCCGCAACGACACCTTCCGCCAGCCACCGGACAATGCACCGGACAACGCGGGCAACACAGGTCAGATAGCCGCGGCGGGCGAGCCCGGCGAGGTCATCGACCTGGTCGGCAAGAAGGGCTACGTCCACGGCTGGAAGTACGTGGGCGTGGGGCAGGCCCCCGCGCTGCGGTCTGTCGGGGTCAATGTCAAGACCAAGGGCAAGCACACCGGCTTCTACGAGACTGACCTGCCACTGCCCGGCATGGGGCCCGGCCACCAGACGCCGGGGTTCGTTGGCACCAAGGGCAGCGTGTTCGGCCGGCACCTGAGCCTCAAGGAGGCCATGGGCGCGTCCGAGGCCCTCGGCACGCCGAGCAAGAAGGAGTCGGTCGCCCGCGCGGGCGAGGTCGAGGCCGTGTTCCGGCACCAGCTGACCAAGGGCCAGCGGGTGATCTACGACAAGCTGCGCAAGCGCGGCCGGTCCCCCTACGGCGCCTACATCATCGCCGCCGCGGTCAAGAAGGGCACGCTGGCAGCCGGGCTCGCCAGCGAGCTAGAGGACGCTCTCCGCATCCTCGAACTGGTCGGCCCGCACGGCTACGTCCACGGGTGGATCAAGGTCGGAGCGACCGGGGTGTTCGCGCCGGGCACGTTGCCCGGCAGCTTCGAGCACATCCGCGCGATCGAGGACTTCGCCGAGCGGGCCGGGATCTCCTCGGGCGACCCGGCGCACGCCTCGCCGACCATGCGCAACGCGCTGCACAACGTGGCCAGCGCGGTCGGCGGGCGGGACATGCACCGGGCCCGGATCCACCTCGACATGGCCCGCTGGGCCAACGTCCACGAGGCCGGCGGCAAGCACACCCGCGAACTGGCCGACCTGAACCGCCAGCTGCGCCGGGTGCCACCGGGTGTGACCGGCTGGGAGGGCAAGATCAAGAACCCGCTGCACGAGAGCATGCAGCACCCCGGCAGCATCCAGAGCAGTATCAGGCCGCCCGCCCACCCGACCGCGGGCGCTCAGCGGGCCCAGTACATCGGCTACGCCGGCGACCACGACGCCATCGAGCTAGTCGGGCCCAAGGGGTTCGTCCACGGGTGGATCAGGGAGTCCGGGGAGTCGGTGCGCGCCCTCACCAAGGCGCTGATCCGCCGCCGCCGTGCGAAGCTGCGCTCAGCCAAGGGCATGTCGCCCGACCAGTTGCGGAAGTTCAACATCATCGGGCCGCACCCGAACGCGCTGGCGATCAAGGGACTCGCCACCGAACTGAGTGCCCGGACCGCCATGCTTGAGCGAACCCCGGCACCTCGGGGGAGGCCTGGCGGTCCGGGCCTCTACGACGTCGAGGGCATGGGCCACACCCCGTATCTGCAGCAGGTCGTCAAGGCGCTGATCGAGAAGCGCGGCATGCCCTCGGGCAAGGCCTACGCCATCGCGCGGGCCGCGATCCGCAAGTGGATGGTCCGGTCCAAGCACCCCGAGGTCAAGGGCGCGGCCACCAGGGCCGAGGCTGGCGAGATCGAGCGGCAGGCCCGCGCCAAGGCCAGCCACGGCCACGCGATCAGCCCGTGGGAGATCACCGAGGCGCTGGTCGAGCTAGCGGTTGAGCTAGGCTCCCCGCCCGGTGGCCCGCAGTCGAAGAACTGGCAGAACGAGCAGCGGGCGGCAGCGGGCAGCCCGGCCGGTGGCCAGTTCTCCAAGGGCGGTGGCCAGCAGCAGCAGAAGAAGCGTAAGCAGCAGGCCGCCCGTCAGGAGCACCGGCACGACACCCGCCAGCGCCGGGCTCTGCTCACCAAGATCGCCGGGATCCGGGCCCAGATCGCCGCGCTGCAGGCCCAGCTACCCCGCCACGGCAAGTCCCGGTCCTCGACCCCGGTCAAAAAGGGCGCGGCTGCGACCAGCGCCAAGCAGGCCGCTGCGGCCAAGGCCGGCGCCACGAAAGCCGGCGCAACCGCGCGAAAGACCGCGAAACGCCCGAGCCCGGCCACCATCAACGCCAAGATCGCCGCGCTGCGGGCCACGCTGCGGGCCGACCTGGCTGAGCTTCGCACGCTGTGATGGCGCTGCGGATCAGCGACAAGCAGGGCGTCCTCGGCTGGATCTGGCAGGACGGCGACCACCTCACCGGGGACAGCGCCATGGCCCAGCGGCTGGCCGACCAGTACCAGGCCCGGCACGGTGAGCAGGCCTACGCCGAACTCGCCAAGCTCGACAACGGATACGTGAGAGCCAGTGAGTCTGAGCGAGCAGATTGAGCTAGCCGACGCCGCGTGGCTGCACGAGCGCCGGGTGCCCAAGGGCATGCCCGGTGGCGGGCGCTGGGTCCGCGGCGGGCCCGGCCTGTTCCGGGTGGCCGGGTACGGGCCGCGAGAGCGCAAGCCCGAGGTCGGGGACAAGGTGGTCGGCGAGCCCGGCCTGGTGGTTGGCACCGTGGTGGCCAGGGTCGGCATGGTCGCCGCAGTGGACGCCGACGACGGCAAGCGCTATCAGTTCGACTGGGGCAGCGGCAAGGTGCTGAACCGCGAGCCGCTGTCGCGGGCCATGCCGGCCTCGGTGCTGCGGGCCGCGGGGAGGCAGGCAGAGCCACCCCCGCACCTGATGGACATCCATGGCACCCAGCTGTGGCTGCCCGGCATGCCAGCCCGGCCCATCGTCAGCGAGTACGGGGCCGGTAGCGCCCCCGTGCGTCGGCTCGAAGACATGTTCACCAGCGGCGTGCTCAGCCAAGCCGTGGACAAGCCCGATGACCAGCCCGAGCAGGGCATGATGGGCGTGACCGAGATCATGACGCTGCCCGACGGCAGCAAGGTGCTCCGCAAGCGCCAGGAGGCCATCTACAACGACTCCGAGGAACTGGCCTACTACGTCAGCCAGGCTCTGGGTGGCGGCTCCGGGCTGCCCGCGGTCGCGCGCAACCCGAACGACCCAGAGGAGATCATCGAGGACGTGGTGCCGGGCAAGGTCGCCTGGCGCTACGCCGAGGAGGAGACCCAGCCGGGCGGGAACTGGGACGGCTACACGCCGGCAGAAGTGTTCGATGACATGCCCCAGACGCAGGCTGGGTTCGACATCGGGATGCTCGACCTGCTGACCGGCAACTACGACCGGCACGACGCCAACCTCATGATCGACGACCGTGGCGAGCCGGCCGCGATCGACATGGGCGCCGCGCAGTGGGACGGGTTCTCAGACAGTCCCTTCATCTCGCTCGATGAGGGCGAGATGGACCCCGAACTGACCGCGGACTACGCCCGCGAGCTTCACAAGATCGAGCCCGAGTTCCGGCGCCTCGGCCACGAGGACTGGTACGTGGTCATGATGGACACGCTGCGCCGGTATGGCGAGGGTGGCCAGCCGCTGTCAAACCAGCTGGAAGCCATCGAGCTTGCCTCGGGGCTGGCGTGGCTGCACGAGCGGCGCATCCCCAAGGGGATGCCGCATGCGGGGGAGTGGGTCCACACCCCGCCCGACGCACCGGGCAAGGGCCTCGACCGCTACAAGGTGCCCGCCCACGAGCGGCTGATCAACCCGCGCGCTGACTACCCCGACCCGGCCGACATGCCGTTCTTCAAGAAGCACCCGGTGAGCGTGCAGAACGTGCTCGACGCCTATGACGCCACCGACTCCGACCTGCGTGATGCGGGCATGCACTGGTATCACGACGCCCACCTGCTGGCTGCGGCGATGTCGGGCGGGAACGCCGAGGAGGGCGCGATCCTGCTGGCCAACTACAGCCCCTCGGCCAACTGGCCGGTCAACATGTTCCGGGCCGCCCGTGTGGGGCACGATCGCAAGCCGATCCCCAAGGGCCAGGGCTACATCAGCGGCGACCAGGTCAAGAAGGCCCAGCTGGCCCTGAACGGCAAGCACATTGACGAGGTGCTGGTCAGTCCCAAGACCCGCAGCTTCGCCCACCTGATCGCCCGTGGTAAGGACGCCGACGACGACCCCTACGGGCATGTGGTGATCGACGCGCACGCGCTGAACATCGCGGCTGGTGGCGCCCTCCGCGGCGCGACCTACGCGCGGGGCAAGAAGCGGGGCGTGAAACTGCCACCGGAGGACGTCCCCCCGGTCGGCAGCGACGTGCGGGCCCACGAGTACGTCGGCGACATGTACCGGCAGGCAGCCAAGATCGTCAGCGAGCGCGAGGGCAGGCTGATCACCCCGTACCAGATGCAGGCGATCACCTGGGTGGGGCAGGTGCTGGCCAACCAGGCCGAGGACCGGGCTGCGATGGAGCAGGTCGGTGGGGCCAAGGGGCGGCTGGCCAACCGGGCCAAGGACTGGCGCACCTGGCTTTCCTATGCCAGGGCGCAGCATCTGCCGATGATCCCCGGTGTCTCTGCGCTGGCCAACGAGATGGCGCTGGCCCAGATCATCGAGATGGCCGGCGCGGGCTCGCTGTTCGCCCAGCTGATCGAGCTTGACTGGGAGCAGCAGCCCCGCGACCGCGAGGGCCGGTGGACCCGCATCGGCGGGCTGGCTGAGCAGCTAGTGGGCCGCGAGGCCGAGTACCAGCGCACCAGGGCGGCGCGCGAGGACCGGCGCACCCACGGCCGGCACGAGTACCCGATGATCGGGCCTGAGCACGCGCGGGGCAACTCCCGGCCGGTGAGCCGGGCCGAGTTTCAGGAGCTTGCCCGCAAGGGCAACCAGTGGATCGACAAGGCCAAGCGGGACGCCACGCCGATCAACGCGCTCGACCAGCACTGGGACGAGATCAAGAGCCGGGGCTGGGCCGAGGTCAGCAAGTCCTGGGGCGGCGCCACGATCGACAGCCACACCGCGGAGTTCCTGCCCGACGGCGCCGACAAGTACGCGCTGACGGTCCGGCCGCGCCACATGGTGCCGGTCCACCTGCCCGAGACGATCAGCCGGGCCGACTTCGAGCGCGCCATGGACCAGGCCAAGGAGATGTTCCGGCCGGTACTTGAGCGTCAGAGCTTCTACCTCGGCCTGTTCCACGACGACGACCTGCACCAGATAGACATCGACCCGGTGGCGGTGGTGGACAGCCCGGACCTGGTCGAGCAGGTGGGCGCATACACTCATGCCATAGGCGGCGCTTACCACTTCGCCACCGGCAACGGGTACTGGCCGCCTCACGTGGCAGAAGGCGCAGACATGGCAGCAGGGGACGTTCACTTTGAGCACGGGCTCGCGCAGTGGCACTCTCAGGCTGTCCAGGTCCAGGGCGAGGAGGGCACTGAGCCCGAGGAGCCTGGTGGCGATGACGATGACGAGCCGGCTGAGCTAGCCCACTTCAACCCGCTGCAGCCGCGCGGTCATGGTGGCGAGTGGATCAAGATGGGCGGGGGCGGCTGGGAAGGGCGCGACCGCGCGCTGGCCGAGTGGTTCCACCCGCAGCAGCTAGAGGCCGACGAGGTGCGTCACCCCAAGTCCGGCTACATGGTCAAGGCCGGGCTCGAACGCACGGTCACCCGGCCACCGGAGAGCCAGCACGGCAACGAGTCCCTCGGCATCGAGGGCCCGCCCACGTTCGACGTCAAGGACCACGGCGACCCGGCCAGCCCGGACTACAACTCGCTCCGGTACATGCTCCCGCCCGTGCTCCGCACTGAGCCGATCCAGCACGTCTACCGCGGGATCTCCGAGGACGAGTGGCGCCAGGCCCAGGAGCGCGGCTACCTGCAGTCCGACACCCGTGGCGTGATCAGCCCGCTCGAAGGCACCAACGCAGCCGTGGACCCGGCCAGCGCGGTGAGCTACCTGCCGTCCGAGGGACACAGCCGGATCGTCAAGATCAAGGTCCGGCCCGAGGACAAGTGGTTCACCATCCGGTCCGACAACTACCTGCGCACCCGCCAGCCCATCCCGCTGGACCGGGTCGAGGGCGTCTCCCCGCCTATGCGCAAGGAGGGCAAGTACGACGAACTGCAGGTGCAGCAGAGCCCAGTGCTGCAGGCCCGCGACTACGAGGGCGAGGTGGGCAACGAGACCCACATCACCCGCAGCGAGGAGGGCCTGATCCCGCTGTCGGCCATCGCCCACCTGCCCGGTGCCCGAGGCGAGCGCCCCAGTGAGCACCGCAACCGGCAGGGCGACAAGTGGCAGTCGTTCAAGGACGACATCGGCCGCAACGGGATCCGCAACCCGATTTTCATCACCGTGGACTACAACGGGCAGCCGGTGATCAGCGAGGGCAACCACCGGAGGGACGCCGCTGCCGAGGTCGGCCAGACCCACGTGCCGGTGCAGATCCGCTACTTCGGCCACGCAGAGCAGCAGGGCACGGTACTGCAGCGAGCCCAGGCCGAGATGTCTGAGCCCACCTACGACGGCGCCGTGGCGATGGCCACCAGGCTGGCCGAGGTAGCGGCCGGCGCGGTGGACGGTGAGAGCATCAGCGGGACCATCGCGCTCGCCGACGGGCTGGCTTCCCGGTTGTCTTGACCTTCCCTGGTGTCAACCGGTGCCTACACTCGCGCGTCGTTCAGATGTTCTGCCATGCTGTTCCGGCATCCCCGCGCTCCGCATCCGTACCAGGAGGGGACCGTCCTCATGACCCGTATCAGACTCATCGCTGCCATCATCTGTGCCCTGGCGTTTCCGCTGCTCGGGTTCACCGCGGCGAGCGCCAAGCCGATGCCCAACGCCCCGACGCTGGCCTGTGCGCTGACCGACCCGTTCTGCAACGAGCCCGTGTTCGCGCAGTCGGCGCTCAGCAGCCACGACTTCACTCCCACCGATGACGCAGCGATGACGATCGCCGGGCTGAACGTGGTAGCCAGCCCCAACGCGGCGGCCGACGACGGCAGCCAGGACTTCTCCTTCAACCAGGCCGATGTGGTGCCCACGCCCGGCAACGTCGGGGCGTTCAACTACGACAACTACACCAAGGTCCACTACCACGGTGACGGCGTGTGGTTCGAGGAGTGGACCCCGTTCGGCCAGGACACTGGGCTCTGCCTGCAGAAGACCTCGCTGAACCGGATCGTGCTGCGGGTCTGTGACGGCGGTGCCGACCAGGCCTTCATCGTCACCCGCAACGTGCCGTTCCTGACCCCGCCGGCCAGCCCGCTCTACAGCTACGCGCTGTCGGTGCTGCCGGCCATCAACGCCCAGCACCACCTGTGCCTGACCGGCCCGGCCTCCCTGGTGGGCCCGATCACCACGACCCGGTGCATCCGGCACTCGCCCACCGTGGCGACCGGCCAGATGTGGGCCGCTCTGCCATAAGGGGGCCAGCACCAGACCAGGGCCCGGCCGTCTACTTGGGGAGGCGACCGGGCCCTGTTCTATGTACTTACACCCCAAGATTCCGCCCTGGCTCTCCCGCACCGCCCGCATAGGGGCTACCATCACGTTCCAGACGGTGTGTCAACCCCCGCTTTGAACGCCGGTCGAACCGACCGGAAGGTGCAAGCGGGTGAGCGCTCCCGCCGTTGATCTCGTTGGCCCTCATGGCTACGTCCATGACTGGCGCTACGTCGGCGGTCCCGGCCTGCCCAAAGTTCCAGGTCGCCGCTACCACACCCGAGGCGGCAGGAAGCCACGCCACCGGGTGCAGACGATGGCCAGCGTCGGCCGTCACCCGACCGGCCAGAAGTCCGAGAGCACGGCCGGGCGCCGGGCCCTCTCCAAGCTTGGGCTCGCGCTGCCCGACGGCAGCTTCCCCGTAGGGGACGCCGACCACTGGGACAAGGCCCGCAAGGCCATCGGCCGGGTCAAGAACCCCGCCAAGCGGCAGCAGGTAGCGCAGCTACTGCGCAGGACCGCTGCCCGCTACGGCCGGACGCAGCAACTCAGGGAGTCCTGGGCGGCTCCCCAGAAGGCGGCCGTGGCCGCAGCCAACCATCCCCTCGCGTTGGAGTTCACCGTGCCCGGTCCCCGGCTCGCTGTCGCCAGCCCCTACGACGTCATCATCAGCCGGGCCGACGACGGGTCCGCGGTCCTGCGGCACCGCCGCGGCGGGTACGAGATCGCCCGGATCCGGCGCGACCCCGACGGCGCGTGGGTGTCGTCGATCGACGGCCGGGATCTGCAGCCGCACGTGCGGCAGCGGGCCGCGCTGCTCGAAGCGATCGGGGTCCACAACAAGGGCTCGACCACCCTGCAGCGCCGGGCTGAGACCACAGTGGTCCGCGGGGAGGAACTGCAGCCCCCGCCCGTGCAGACCCAGCTGATGGAGTCCCTCGGTATCCCCGCCGTGCGGATGTCGCTGGCCAACTCCGCTCCGGTGGTCGGCGCCAGCGACGGGCCCAGGGCGTCGAGCAAGCCACCGGGCCTGGGTGCCAGGGGCCAGACGATCTACAAGAAGCTCCGGGGCCGCGGGTTCCCGCACGCGCGGGCCCACGCCTTCGCCGGGCGCGCTGAGCGCTTCGCAGCCCGCAGGGGCGGCAAGTGACCGCAGCGATCCTCACCCCGTTCACAGGGGCAGACGCCAGGCCGTCGGGCACCCGGTGGCGCAAGAAGCTGCTGCCCATCGGGGAGATCAGCTACAAGGGGCGCACGCTCAAGTTCGACCGCCCCTACCTGACCGGCCTGGTGGACGCCTTCCGCAGCCGGGCCTATGACCAGGTGCCGTTCCAGCTAGCCGACGCGGCCAACACCCACACCAACGACCCTGAGCGCACGGCCGGCCAGATCACCGGCATGACCCTCGACACCGACGGGCTCTACATCGAGGTGCAGCCCTCGGCCCGCGGCCAGGAGGTGCTGACCACCAATCCCGGCCTCGGCGTGTCGGCGCGCATTGTCGAGGGCTACGACCGCTCCGACGGCAAGTTCTTCCCCCGCGCGATCCAGCACGTGCTCGGCACGCTGGACCCCCGCATCCCTGGCATGGGCGGCTGGTCGGCCGTCGAGGCCGCGAACGACGCCCAGGTCACCTACGACCTGTCCGGCGAAGCATTCACGAACGAGGAGGGCGGCATGCCCGAAATGACAGACGACCAGCAGGCCAAGCTGGCCGAGTTGCTGCAACTCGACGCGGGCAAGCTGGCGGAACTGGTGGCCAGCATGGGCAGCGCCGCACCTGACCCCGAGGCCCTGAATGGCGGCGGTGACGGCAACGGCAGCGCCGACCCGGACGAGGCCGAGATCCAGGCCATCGCCGACCGCATCGACGCCATGACCGACGAGGAACTGGCCGAGTGGGAGCGCGAGCTAGAGGCCGAGGAGGCGGCAGCGGC
The DNA here is from genome assembly GCA_035631375.1 of Streptosporangiaceae bacterium. Classification (GTDB taxonomy): domain Bacteria; phylum Actinomycetota; class Actinomycetes; order Streptosporangiales; family Streptosporangiaceae; genus JAJYUU01. Next base: position 63,170 of record DASQIW010000195.1, on the reverse strand, counting down.
CGGGGCGGCACCCGAGGCCGTTCCCGCCGGCGCCGGGCTGTCCACCGAGGAGGCCATGGCGGTCGAGCTTGCCCAGTCCACGGGCGAGGAGAACGCCCGGCAGCTTGGCATCATCAGCGCCCAGCTGGACCACGAGCGCTGGCTGAACGAGCGCCGCACACTGACCAGCAAGGGCGGTGTCCCGCCCTTCATCGCCGACCTCGCGCAGCCGCTGCTCGAAGGCACCGGGCACGTGGTGGACCTCGCGGGCGGTGGCACGGTGGACGCCGGCCAGGTAGTCCGCAAGATCCTCACCGAGACCGGCAAGCTGCTCACCCAGATGGGCCTGCAGACCGACGTCGAGCTTGGCTCGCCGGCCGATGAGCCCACCGAGGCGGCCGACGCCGAGCGCGACGACATCCTCAAGCGCGCCAAGCAGCAGATGGGGATCTGAGCCATGGCGCGCTACCTGATCACCAAGGCGGTCACGATCGCCGCCACCGACTACGCGCACCCCGCCCGCGTCCTGCTGCCCGGCCACACGGTCGAGCTATCCGCCGCCGAGGTCACTGCCATCGGCGCCGGGAACATGCGCGCCACCACGTACCGCGACCAGCTAGGTCTCGCCGTCGGCGTGACCAATTCCAACTAGGAGGGCCAGCCGATGACTGCGGTGGAGCCGCATTACAAGGCAGGACCGGCGAACTACCAGGTCTCAGCGTTGATCTTCGGTGGCCAGCTGGTCGAGCACACGACCCAGACCGCGGGCACGACCGACCTGACGGTCAAGCCCTGCACCGCCGCATCGGTCCACTGCCTGGGGGTGGCGTCCAAGGACGCCAACGTCCTTGCCGCGCAGACCGGGGCGGCCAACGCCTACGGCCAGCCGCTGATCGACATCAGCGTGCTCGATGACTTCACCAGCGTCTACTACGGCGGGGTGGACATCTGGGCCTGGTACTCCGCAGCCTGCACCCCCGGCATCAAGCTGCTCGCCACCGCCAACGGGACCGTCGGGCCTGCGGGCGCAGGCCCGGCCGCGGACCAGGTGGTTGGCATCTGCACTCACCCCGGTGGCGTATCGGCCGGGATGCTCACCCAGCAGATCGGCGGTCTCGGCGCGACGTCGTTCTTCCTGGGCCGGATCCGGGTCATCTGAGAGGGGCTGAACGATGCCAGTCGCCGCACGCGGGTACTCCGATGGCCCGCGAGTTACCGTCAACGAACTGCTCAAGGATCCGCTGGTGATCCCGCAGTTGATCTTGGATATGACGCAGAACGAGTTCGTGATGGACTCTGTGCTGCGCGACGGCGGCGCCGCCCCCTCGGGCGCGGTCCGCTACTCCGAGTCCACCCCGATGTACGCCGACGACAACCCGGAGATCCGGGCCGAGTTCGGCGAGGTGCCCATCGTGCCGACCTCCATCGGGATCCCGCGCGTGGTCTTCTCGCACGAGCGCGCCATGGCGATCATGGTCTCGGACGAGATGCGCCGCCGCCAGAGCGTGGACCCGGTCACCAGGCAACTGACCCAGGTCAAAAACACGATGGTCTTTAGCTGGAACACGGCCTTTTATTCGGCCGTGGTGGCCAATGCCAATATCCAGACACTGGCCGTCGCAAACACCTGGGCATCAGCGGGTGCGACAATTCGCGCCGACCTCGCCCAGGCGTGCTATCTGGTCGAGAATGCCAATGTCGTTTCGCCGTCGGGCCTGACACAGTGGCTGGGATTTGAAGCGGACACGCTGATAATCAACCACGGCAGCAAGAACACCCTGCTGCAGAGCAACACGTTCGCCGCGCCCTACATCGGCGACATCGCGTCCGAGAACCTGCTCTACACCGGCACCCTGCCGCAGAAGATCCTCACGCTCGACGTGATGGTCTCCCGCCAGGTGCCTGCGGGCAACGCCATCGTGATGCAGCGCCGGCGGGCCGGGTTCTTCGCGGATGAGCTTCCGTATGTCGCCGGTCCCTTGTACCGGGATGAGCCGCGCAAGACCTGGCGGTCCGACACCCAGCGGGCCTCGGCCATCGGCCTCGACCAGCCGCTGTCGATCGTGCTCATGTCGGGGGTCTGATCATGGTCGCAACTGCAGCGCGCACCAAGGTGGGCGAGGGCCGGACCCGCTACCAGGCCCTGACCAACATCTCGGTGCCGCAGCGGCTTGACGGCGTGCTCACGGGCCAGAACGACCTGGTGCCCGCTGGCGAGTTCGTGGAACTGACTGAGCGCGAGGCCGCCCAGCTGATGCGCTCCGGTGGCACAAGCGGGCGCCAGCACGCAGCGATCCGGCCGGCCAGCGAGTCTGAGGAGCCGCTGCCCAGGCTGCACCCGCGGCTGCTGTCCGGCGCGATCCGCCAGCCCGTGATGCCCGCTCCCGGTGCCGAGGGGCCCCGTCCCGACCCACCCGGTGCGAGCCGGATCATCGAGACCGGGCCACCGGAGGCCAACGAGCCGCAGCCAGGCGATGAGCGCGTGGTGCCGGCCGACGCGATCGACATCGTGCCGGGCACCGCCAGGACGGGGTGAGCCATGGCTGTCGCCATCCCCCAGGCCATCCAGATGTCCTGCCCGCGGTGCAGGGCCCTGCGCAAGTTCGTCGCCATCGACGGCGGGGCGCTGTACCGCTGCGGGGGCTGTGAGTGGCAGTGGTCGTTCGGCACGCAGGCGCCGACCGGCACTGCGACCGCGGTCCTGAACGCGGGCGGCACGGCCATCACGGTGGCGTCGGGCGGGGCGAGCTTCACCAACGGGATGCTGCTCGCCTACGACACCGGGCAGCTGTTGGAGATCCTCACGGTCAACGGGTCGGCGACAGCCACCAACATCCCGGTCACGCCGGCGTCCCGCTCGCACCTGTCGGCGGTCACCTTCGGCCAGCTGCTGGTCTCCCAGTCCTTCACCGGATTTGGGGTGGACGGCGTCACCATCCCCAACCCTCCCTATGGATTCTGAATGGCTGTCAACCGGTATGTGCTCACCGCCGACGTAGCTCTCGCGGCCGGCACGGTCTCGACCGTCGTGGCTGGTGAGCCGGGCACGGGCGGTGCGGCCGGGTTCGGCAACTCCTCGACCACGGGGGGCCCGCTGTGGCCGACCAACCTGCTGCGCAAGGGCCAGGCCATCATGCTCGACCCGGCCGGCCCGCTCTACACCTCGATCGGCGCGGGCAACCTGCGCGCGTTCGTGGACGGCCAGGACACCGTCGGCCACTTCGGCCTGACCAACTAGGAGGGCCCATGGCGCTCAACCCGCGGATGGTGATCGCCGACGTCGATGTGGCCTGGGACGGTGGCATCACCCGCGTGCTGGCCGGCACGGTCATCGACGTCCCCGACGGGCACCCGCTCGAAGCCGCCTACGGGGGCACCGACAACCTGCAGAGCCTGGACGATCAGGTTGCCGCCAACCTCGCAGCGGGCGCGGGAGGCGTCACGGTATGACGACCCCGGCGCCGGTCCTGTACGCGAGCATCAGCGATCTGAGGCTGATGCTCGACTCGACCGACGCTGGCACCGGCACGGCCGCCCAGCTGAGCGATGAGCAGCTGACCCTCGCGCTGCGGTCGGCCACCGACCGGGTCTCCACCTACGCCGGGGTGAGCTACGACCCGGCAGCCAGCCCGCCGACCATGCCGGGCATCGTGCGCGACATCACGCTCGACCTCGCCGCCTGGTGGGCGACGACCTACTACCTCAAGCAGAAGGAGATGGGCGCCAACCACCCCGCAGTGCTCCGCTACACCGCAGCGATGGGCGTGCTCGACGCGATCCGCAAGGGCGAGATCATCCTCGATCCGGCTTCGGGCGGTGCCGCAGCCTCGCGGATCATCAACTCCATCCCCGCGGTCTTCACCGGGGACGACTCGACCACGGCGATCCTCGACGGCCAGCTGCAGGTCGTCACACCGGCCGACATGTGGACGCGCCCCAGGATCTACAACGACCAGTGGCTGGAATACACCGGATGAGGTTCGCCGAGGGCGCCGCCCTGCTCAAGGACCGCACCCGGTGCGGGGACGGGCTGCTGCGCGGCAGCGTGACCATCGACCAGGTCTACGCCCACTTCCAGCACGAGCGGCTCGACCTGCACCACCCGCGCGGTGGTCACGCCCAGTTCCTGACCCGCCCGCTGTTCGACAACTACCTGCGCTACATGCAGATGGTGGCCGACGACTACCTCGGCCACGGTGGCCGGCACGGCATGGCCCGCGCGATGGAAGACCTGAGCGACGAGGCAGAGCGGCAGGCGCCGTGGGAGTTCGGCGACCTGATGCACTCCGGTCACCCCGAGGTCGAGCGCGGCGGGGTGACGGTCTACGACCGCCCGCCCAAGCGGCACCGGCTCACCGAGGCTGAGCTACGGCAGAAGTCGAGGTGGCGGTTCGACACCTACCCGGACCGGCTCAAGGGCTGGATCTACTGGCACTACACGGCGCGCGGCCGGGCTGGCCTGTCCCCGAGGGGGGCGGCATGATCAGCCAGACGCAGTTGATCATCGACTGGATCTCCACCCTCGGGTGGGATGACCGGCAGGAGCTTGGCTTCCCCCTGGTGGCCGGGCCCTTCGTCCCCCCGAGCCCGGACCGGCTCGTGGTGATCACGGGCGGCGGCGGGCCCGGCTACCTCACCGAGGAAGCCACGATCGACGGGTCCAACTTCCAGGTGCGGCTGCGTGCCGCTCCCGAGGATCCGGCCGAGGGCGAGGTCGCCGCCAGCCTGCTCGATGACCTGATCCTGCGCGCGAGCTTCCCCGTTCAGATCGACGGCGTGACCATCGCCACCTGCAGCCGGGTCGGGTCCGGGCCCTCGCCGATGCCCTGGGATCCGGCAGACCAGCGGGTCGAGTTCACCAGCAACTACATGATCGCAACGGGAGTCTGAGATGCCAGTCGGACCACGGGTGACGCTGCAGCCGCTCCCCTTCAACCTCGGAGCCGCGGGCGCGCTGTTCATCACGTCCACCACGCCGGGCTACGACCTCGGCAGCCCGAGCGCGATCACCGCCTGGTCTGGCCAGGGCGGGGTGCAGATCCCCAACAACGGCAGCGTGATCCTCGGCTACGCCTGCGGCGCCACGGCGGCAGGCGTGACCCAGGTGCTGGTCGGCGACCTGGTGGGGTCCACCGGGCAGGTGCTGCCCGCGACCACCTACCAGTACACGATCGCCTCCAACACGGTCGGCTGGCTGGGCCCGTGGTCGGTCGGCAGCTTCAACCAGCAGGCCCCGACGCTGGTCACCTACGCCGGGGCGATCAACACCACGGCGCTGCTGGCCGCCGCCCAGGGCTGCGTCGTCGTGGACTTCACCACGACCACCTCGCTGGCCGTCCGCGCCTACTCGATGATCAACATCCCGTGAGGAGCCAGACGTGACCGAACAGCCACCCGCTGCCCCCGCTGCCCCCGCCGCTGCTCCTGCGCCGGCACAGGCCCCTCCCGCTGCGGCGTCTGCTCCCGCTCCCTCTGCGGCGGGAGGGCTCAGCGCGGCTGAGCAGGCGCAGCTGGGCGCGCTGCTGTCCAAGCAGGCGACGGCTGCGGCCACCGAGGGCGATGCCCGCATGAAGGTCGAGGGCGATCACGCATCGCTCAGCTACGGCGGCGTGACCGTCGGCACCGAGTTCACCACCGTGCCAGCAGCGCTGGTGGCCCCGTTCCTTGAGGCCGCAGCCGACGCCGGCGTGACGATCACCCAGGAGAGCTAGCCATGGCCGGGCCACCGCTTGTCTACACACCTCCCGCCTACACGACGACCAACGTGCTGTACGGCGTCGGGATCATGTTCACCGCGGTGCCCGGTACAGCCGTGCCCTCAGACCAGAACCTGGGCGTGGCCACCGCCTGGACCGCGCTCGGCTGGGGCTACATCGGCGCCACCGAGGCCGGCGTCACGGTGACCTTCAACCCCTCGACGCAGGACATCAACATCGAGGAGCAGCCGACCCCGGTGGCGGTGATCGTGTCCACGGCCACGCTGCAGATCACCTGCAGCCTGTCCGAGGAGACGCTTACTAACGTCAACCTCGCCTGGGGCAACGGCGGGTCGATCGCCGTCACCCCGGCTGGCGCTGGCCAGCCCGGCAAGTCGGTGCTGACCCTGTCCACCAATTTCGCGCAGATGGCCGTGGCGGTGATCGGCAAGAACCAGTCCGGCTTCGCGCGGGTGCTGTCGGTGCCCACCGTGATGTCGGCCGGCCAGGTGCAGACCGCTTACCGCCGTGCTGCCCAGCAGCGCCTGTACCCGCTCACCCTCAACGCAGTTTGCCCGTTCAACCAGATCACCTGGACCGACCTGACCGCTGTCGCCACGAGCTAAGGGAGCGCTTATGCCGACATTCGACGCAGGAGCCGTGGTCGAGTCTCTCGACTGGGACTTCACCGGCAAGCAGCCCAACGGGCACATCGCACCAGGCTGGCCCAAGGCGCTGGCCGGTGCCAAGGGAGCGATCCCTGAGCCGTCCGACGCGGCCATCGGCCGCTTCCTCGATGACCTCAAGAAGCTCTACGAGGCCGCCCAGAAGGAGGGCCTGGCCGGCGAGGACATCGACACGGCCAGCCCGGCCGAGATGCTCGACGCGCTGTCCTCGATCACCGGGGACAAGTTCGTCGCGTTCATGGCCGACACGGCCGGGATCTTCTCGGCGCTGTGCAGCGAGCAGCCGAGCAAGGAGCAGCTGCTCCTGCTGCCGATGCGGATGCGGGTCAAGTTCTTCACCTGGGTGCAGAACGAGGTGGTCAACCCGGAAGCCGGGACCGGCGCTGGGAACGGGGTGGTGAAGTCTCTGCCCTCCGCTCGCGCCGGGTAATCCTCTACCTCGCTCGCCGGTACTTCGCGCTCGGGCCCGCCGAATGGGACGCACTGGGATGGGACATCCAGAAGGCCTATCTCGAAGGGCTGGAAGGCGAGGAGGTCGTCAGCTTCAAGGGCGGCGGCGAGGGCGGTATCCCCGCAGCAGCGGCTGGCGGGCCGCAGCAGCGGCAGGCCGACCCAGGCACCAAGGTGATCGACCTGACCAGCATGCGGGCCGAGCTAGAGGCGAAGCGGGGAGGTGAGTAGTGGCCTTTGACGCCGGCACGATCGTCGCCCACATGGACCTGGACGACGCCGAGTTCAAGCGCAAGCTGGACGAGGACGTAGCTCGGGTCGAGGCGTTCGAGCGGCGCGAGCACGAGATCAAGCTCACCGCCAAGATGAACGAGTCTGACATCAGTCAGGCCCGCCGCGCCATGCAGCGCCTGGACACCGCCGCTACCAACGACGCCCGCTCCCGCGGCGGGATCTTCGGCGTGCTGCACGGCCTGTTCGGCCGGGGCGGCCGGATGCCCGGTGGCGACAGCGGCGGCAACGCCCACATCCTGGCCCGGCTGTTCTCCTCGGCTAGTGGCGGCGGCGGCGGGTTCGGCGCGAACCTGCTGAGCGGGGCCGGGCCCGGCATGGGCCTGCTCAGCCCCCAGGCGGCGATGATCGGCGCCGCCATTCCCATCGTCGGCGGGGCACTGCCCGCGCTCGCCGGGGTGGGCGGGGTCGCCGGGATCGGCGCGGTCGGCGCCGGGGTGGCCGCGCTCGGCGCCAAGACGCTGATCGGGACCAAGAAGGATCCAGGCCCGGCCTACGCCCAGGCCCAGACGGCCATGGACGCCATGAAGGACGTGATCACCAAGGGCGCCCAGCCCATGCTGGCCCCGCTGCGGCAGGCCCTCCGACAGATCCCCCAGATGCTGCACGGGCTGCTGCCCGAGATCAAGGGCCTGTTCGGCGCCGCGGGCACCCTGATCCAGCCGGTCCTGCACGGCCTGGTGGACATCGCACGCGACATCCTGCCGGGGCTGTCGAGGGCGTTCCGGGCCGTGGCACCGTCCATCCGGCCGCTGCTCGACGGGGTAGGCCTGCTGGTCAAGAACATCTTCCCAGGGCTAAATGCCCTGCTCAGGGCCATGGCGCCGGTCATGGGCATCTTCGCGCGGGCCCTGGCCAACGTCGGTCGTGATCTTGGTGCCATGTTCAAGGCTTTCGCGCCGGCCGTGCGCCCATCCATGATCATCCTCAAGGCGCTGCTCGACGCCGTCGGCTCCCTGCTGCCCGTGATCGGCAAGCTGGCCGCGATCTTCGCGGTGGCGCTGGCTCCCGTGATCGTCGCCTTCGGCAAGGCCATCAAGATCCTTGAGCCCTCCCTGCTGATCATCGGCCGGCTGCTGGCCCGGCTGGCGGGCGCGGTCCTGCAGGATCTCGCCGCCATCCTGATCTCGGTCGCCAAGCTGATCGCCGGGATCGCACCGTCCCTGACCATCCTGGCCGGGGCCCTCGGCAAGATCTTCGCCACCATGGAGTCGAGCGGAGTGTTCGGTGCCCTCGCCACGGCCATGGAGCAGCTGGCCCCGCTGTTCGCCCAGCTAATCAACCTGATCGTGCGCCAGCTAGTCCCGATCATGCCCGTCCTGATCGGGCTGTTCGTCCAGATCACCACGATCATGGTCTCGGGGTTCGCCGAGGGCCTCAAGCTGATCCTGCAGGGCGTCACCTGGCTGCTGCAGCACTTCCCGATGCTGGTGCCGATCATCGCCGGGATCACCCTGGCCTGGCTGGCCTGGAACCTGGTGATGAGCGCCAACCCCATCGGGCTGATCATCATCGCCATATCGCTGCTGATCGGCTCCATCGTCTTCCTGGCCACCCACTGGCACCGGGTGTGGACCGACATCAAGAACTGGGCAATGGACGCCTGGAACTTCCTGACCCACGGGTGGGGCCAGTGGCTGATCCCAGGCCTGACGCTGATCCGCAAGGTGGTCGAGTTCGTCCGCGACCACTGGCGGCAGGCCTGGAACGACATCAAGCAGGCCGGTCTCGACGCCTGGCACTTCATCCACGACAACATCATCAGTCCCCTGGCTGACTTCTTCACCAAGAAGATCCCCGGCTACTTCGACACCTGCGTGTCCGCGGTCGGCAAAGCCTGGGGAGTGATCAAGGACACCGTCCGCAAGCCAGTCGCCTGGGTCGTGGACAACGTGGTCAACGGCCTGATCAACGCCTTCAACTGGGTGTCGGACCGGGTCCACGGCCCCCACATCAAGTCTCCCGTCCATCCGTTCGGCCTGCAGAAGGGCGGCAAGCTGCCCGGCTGGGGCGGCGGCGACATCCTGCCCGCGCTGCTCGAACCCGGCGAGACCGTGGTCTCCAAGGAGCACAGCGCGCGGCTGGGCGACGTGTTCGCCGCGATCGGCGTGCCCGGATACCAGCACGGCGGGCGGGTGCTGCCCGGCACCGGGGGCCGCGGGCAGCAGGCCATCCACCAGGGACAGAACCTCGCTGCGGGCGGCCAGCACAACATCTTCTCCACGATCTGGCACAAGGGCGGCGACATCGCCAAGGCCGTGCTGGCAATTGCCACCGGTAACCAGACGGCGCTGCGCAACGCGCTCATGGACCTGTTCCCGCACGGGGTCGGCGGGGCGGGCGTGGACCTGGCCACGCTGCTCACCACCATGCCCGCCCAGCTACTGACCGCAGCGATCAAGACCCTGCTCAGCTTCGGCGGTGGCGGCCTCGGCGGGAAGGGTGCCGAGATCGCCAAGTGGGCGATGCAGTGGGCCGGCAAGATCCCCTACGTCTGGGGTGGCACCGCGGTGCCCGGAGGCGCCGACTGCTCTGGGTTCACCCAGGCGGTCTACCGGCACTTCGGCATCCTCGCGCCGCGGACCTCCGAGGCCCAGGGCGCGTGGGTCACGCGGGGCTCGCCACAGATCGGTGGCCTGGCGTTCTACAACTCGCCAGCCGGTGGCCCACCTCCTGGCCACGTGGCGATCGTCGGCTTCGGCGGCAACGTGATCAGCCAGGGCGGCGGCATGGGCCCGCAGATCCAGCCGCTGCGCTCGATGCCGCTGATGTTCACCGGCATCCCACCCGGTGGCAAGGGCACCGGGGGCAGGGGCAGCTGGAACCTCGGCAGCCTGGAAGGGCTGTGGGGACGGGCCGGGGGCCCGGCCAGCCAGGCGCACGTCGCCGCAGCTATCGCACTCGCCGAGTCCAGCGGCAACCCGCTGGCCCACAACCCCTCGGGCGCGAGCGGTCTGTGGCAGATCCTCGGCCAGGTCTTCCCCGGCAACATCTTCGACCCGTACATCAACGCCCGGAACGCCGTCCGCAAGTATTACCAGGCCGGCGGCTTCTCCCCCTGGGTCACCTACGAGACCGGCGCCTACCGCCAGTTCATGGACAACGGCGGCTGGATGCTGGGCGGCAACTACGTCAACGCCACCGGCCAGCCCGAGGCCGTGCTCAACCCGCGGCAGAGCCAGGCGTTCGTGGATCTGGCCGACGCCGCCCATGCGCTGCAGAAGGGCGGCGGCGGGCTGATGCGCGACGTCTACCTGATGCTGCCCGAGGGCACCACGGTGGCCAAGGCGCTGGCCGAGGTTGGCTGGCACCTGCGCGTGATGTCCAACGCCGGGTATTCGGGGGTGACCGGTGGCTGAGCCCACGCTGGCCCTCGGTCAGTACAGCATCGGCACCGAGATGGCCGGTGGCGACCCCAACACGGTGGTCTACGGCTTCGGCACCCTCAACCTGGTGGCCAGCACCTCGGTGGACACCGGCTCGATGGCGTCCCAGGACCAGGCGGTGGTCGGCCACGACGGCCAGCTGTTCGGAGTGGACACCCTGCCCGGCATGATCGTCAGCCAGAACGGCCAGAGTTATGCCAGCGCCAACGGCAGGGCCGCGCTCGACGCCTTCTCGGCGCTGGCGGGCAAGTGGACCGACCCGGCCGTGCGGCTGACCGCGGGCTCGGTCCAGATCCTGCGTGCTTACTACCCAGTGTCCAACGTGACCCGGCGCTGCTACGGGCGCGGGCGCAAGATCCAGCCCGTCTACGGGCAGGCCAACCAGGGCCTGGTCCCGTGGGCTGCCCAGTTCCAGGCCGCCGACGGCAACTGGTACTCCGACGCCGAGTCCAGCCTCACCCTCGCCACCACGCCGTCCTACTTCGGCACGCTGACCTTCCCGCTCACCCCGCCGTTCAACTGGCAGAGCGCGCTGAACTATCAGACCAACCTCGCGGTCAACGCAGGCTCGATCCCCACCTGGCCGGTGATCACATTCAACGGGCCGCTCACCACGCCGGGCCTGGCTTATGTCAACACGCCAGTGGCCATCGGCTACACGGGCGTGGTCGGGGCTGGCCAGTCACTGGTGATCGACACCCGGCCGTGGCGGCGCACCGCGCTGCTCGGCACCAGCAGCGTGGCCGGCCTGCTCACCGGCAACCCCATGATCTCGCTGCAGCTGCAGCCGGGCTCGACGCTGATGCGGCTGTCGGGCAGCGACCCCACCGGGCAGGGCAGCTGCGTCATCAAGTGGCGCAGCGCCTGGCCCGCGATCGGAGGCACATCATGACCTTCCAGACGGCGGTGTGGGCCGTCAACGGCAACCTGGTGGACGCCGCCTACGCCCGGCTCATGCTGCAGGCCTCGACCCTCGGCAGCCAGGGCGTGATCGGCCACCTCGACTGCCAGGTGAACGCGACCACGCCGAGCCCGACGGCAGGCATCGTGATCACGTCCGGCGCGGTCGTGGTCGCCGGGGCCGAGGCCAGCTACCAGGGCAGCTACTACGGCTGGAACGTCGGCAACGACACCACGCTGAGCATCGCCCCGACGGCGGGCGCGATCCGGTCCGACATGGTCGTGGCCAGGGCCGAGGATCCAACCTGGTCCGGGTCGCCGTGGGGCAACCCGGCCAGCGGGCAGATCATCTTCCCGCGCGTGATCTCCGGGGTGGCGGCCGGGTCGGTGCTCCCACCGGGCGGGCAGTCGGTGATCCCGCTCGCCCGGATCGACATGCCGGCCTCCACCTCGGTTGTGCAGCAGTCTTACATCCATGACCTGCGGCAGGTAGCGGTGCCGCAGACGCTGCAGATCGTCAACGTGGTGCAAGGGCCCGGCTCGCCGGTCCTGTCCGCACCCTCGGCGACCACGGTGGCCTGGCCACCAGGTGCGAACTGGCAGATCCAGATCCCCAACTGGGCCACCATCGTGACGGTCGCCTGGTCGGCCAACGAGTTGCTGTGGCAGTCCGGCTTCGTGCGCGGCTACATGTGGCCGGTGATCGGAAGCTCGGTCAGCGCGCCGACCGTCACCACCCCGCAGCAGATCATCTCGATCCCGGCCTCCGACGGGCCCTACCGGCACACCATCGGTGGCGGCGCGATGGTCTCCATCCCGCCCTCGATCCGCGGCACGACCCAGACCCTGCAATTCGCCAACAAGACCGATGGCACCCAGACCGGGCGGCTCAGCTTCGGCGAGCACGCCTCGGTGTGGATCATCACGCAGTTCCAGCAGCAGGCAGCGCTCCTGTGATGAAAGGAAACGATCATGGATAACCAGCGCATGGTGGGGGCGGCTGACCGGCTGGCGGTCGGCGTCTCGGCTCCGCACGGCGACTTCGCCGGCGTCCACACCGACTTCAAGGTGGAGCGGTGGGACGCCGAGCAGACCGACTGGGTGGCGGGCAAGGTCCGCGCCAGCGGGAGGTTCCGGCCCGGCATCGACCTGGTGCCGTCGATCTTCCGGCTGTTCAAGGTCGCGCCCTACAGCGTGACCATCGACTACGACTGCAACCTGATCGTGCAGAACGGGTGGGTGGCCCTGCTCGGCGGGGTGGCGGGCACGACCATGTCGCCCAAGTTCGGCGCGGCCAACGGCCGGATCGGGGTCGGCACCTCGGTCACGGCGGCGGCCTACGCGCAGACCACCCTGGTGGGCGACACCGGGGCGGCGAGCACCACGAGCTACTTCAAGCTCGTGTCCGGTGCGCCGACCATCGCCACCGGCTCGACCCCGCCGACGCTGACCTTCTCCGCGGTGTTCGGCACCTCGGTGGCCAACTTCGCCTGGCAGGAGTTCGGGACCGACGCGGGCACGGCCGACAGCGTGTCCAACGCCACCACGGGCGGCACGTTCTTCAACCGGGGCGTGTCCTCGCAGGGCACCAAGGCCTCTGGCCAGACCTGGACGGCGACCGAGACCATCTCGTTCGGCTACCCGTCGGGTTCCGGCACTGTGAGCTAGGCCCATGGCCGGCCAGAACTGGGCAGGCCTGGTCACCCCGAACACCCCGCAGGGGTCCGGGGCTGGCTCAGCGCTGTCCACCGCCACCACGGCCACGCTCAGCCCGGTCACGGGCTCGGCTGCGGACGTGGCCCAGATCAACCAGGAGGGCCAGTACCAGGGCTGGTACGCGGGCCTGCTGCTGGTCGTGACGGCGCGTGGCTTCATCACCACGACGGCGACCGGCACGACGTTCACCCCGCTGTTCGCCGCGCGGGTCGGCAACACTGGCTCGACCTACGTGACCCTGGCCACGGGCGCGGGCATCAGCACCCCGGCTGCGGCCAACACCGGCATCCAGTGGGAGGCCTACGCACTGATCCGCTGCACCAACGTGGCCACCTCGGGCAGCACGGTCAGCACCCAGGGCAGTATCAAGTTCTACGCGCTGGCCGCCCAGACGATCCTGACCGCGACTGCAGCCACCGAGATCGCCATCCCCAACGCCTCCGGTGAGACGGCGGCGGCGGTGGACACCACCCAGGTGCAGGGCATCAGCATGCGCGGCACCCTGGCCGGCGCGAATGCCACGGTCCAGCTGACCCAGTGGATCGTGGAGGGCATCGACTGACGGGCTCACCCGGAAGGAGGGGGTGAGCCCCCGTGGCGGTCACGTACACCAGGGTCCACGCGATCCCGTACTGGTCGAACTCGAACACCACGGGCGCGGCGCTGTCGGTCACGGTTGCCCCAACCAACATCGGCGATCTCATGGTCGCCGTCGTGCTGAACCAGGGCGGCACCAGCGTGGCCTCCCTGAGTGGTGGCGGGGTCAGCAGCTGGTCGAGGGTCGGCTCGCCCTGGACCGACGCCGAGGCCACCCCGTCAACGATGGAGTGGTGGATCGGCACGGTCACCGCCACCGGCTCTAGCTCGATCTCGGTCACCTGGAACGCTGCGGTCGGCTCGCACTTCAACGAGATCACGGTGCAGGACTTCCACGCCGTCGGCGGCACGGGGGTGTGGACGGCTGAGGCCACCGGCAACCAGAGCAACCCCTCCTCCTCGGGCACGGTCACCTACCCGACCCTGGCTGCCACCAATCAGCCCGAGATCTACATGGGCTACGCCTCGACCCCGAACGCGATCTCGGTGGGCAGCCCGAGCCCAGCCGGCTTCGTCGTGGACCTGACCAACGGCAACAACTGCTGCATCAACGGCCTTACTTACGCCGGGACCGCGGTCACCCACAGCGTCACGATCAACAGCGCTAGCTGGGCGGTCGGCATCACGATCTACCAGCCCGCAGCCCCGCTCCCGCCGTCCATGCAGGATCCTGCGACTCCTCCCGGCCGGCGCTCGCCGATGTCGCGGTTCGTGGTGCCCGACGCCCAGCCGCAGATCATCGTCCCGGTCATCCTGACCAACAGCGCCGACGGCATCACCCCCTCGGGCACCGTGCTGACCGGTGGCTCAGGCGGCAACACGGGCGGCGCGAGCGGCAGCTTCCTCGATACGGTGACCATCGGCTCGGGCGCGACCCTGCAATCGGACAGCGCCCACGCCCACAGCGGCAGCTTCTCCATCCAGTGCGCCACCGGGGCGACCGCTGCCACGTCGTTCATGACCTGGCAGGCGTCGATGGCGGCAGCCAACTGGTCACCGATCTGGTTCCGGCTGTATGTGTTCCAGACCGCGGCGACCACGGCGGTCTCGCGGCTGATGAGCCTCAACGACGCTGTGCCGACCATCTGCGGCCAGCTGCGCATCACCGCCGCCAACGTGCTGTCGGTCACCAACGCGGCCGGCACCCAGGTCGGCCTCGGCACGCTGGCGCTGCCCACCAACGCCTGGTTCCGCATTGAGGGCTGGGCGACACCTGGCAGCAGCGGCCAGATCCACTACGACCTCTACACGACCAGCCCGGACGCGCCGCTCGGGTCCACGCCCGACGAGACGATCACCAGCGCTGCCACCAACATGGGCGCGATGGTCGGCAACGCCCGGATCGGCCAGTCCGGTGCCACCCAGTCCAACTACGGGCCCTACTGGTTTGACGACATCGGGATCAGCAACGTCGGCCCGCTCGGCCCAGTGGTGGCGGCGGCGACCCCGGTCACCCTGGTGGATGCGGCGGCGGCCACCGAGAAGATCACCCAGAAGCTGGAAGACCTGCAGGACAACTTCCCCGGCTCCTCGGTGGACACCACCAAGTGGACCGCCTACAACAACGCCACGGTGGCGAGCAGCACCCTGACCCTGACCGACACGGCCAGCAGCACCCTCTACAGCGGCATCCAGTCCAACGTCCTGTACGACCTGACCGGCAGCTACCTGCTCGCCCACTGCACCAACGGGGGCCTGCAGGCGACCAGCACCCAGGCCATGATCCTGGTCCAGATCAGCGCCAATAACACCGCCGCACTGATCATCAACAACGGCAACCTGATCGCCCAGAGCCAGGTGGCCGGGAGCTACGTCAACCAGGGGACCATCGCCTGGGTCGGCGCCACCATGTCGTGGCTGCGGATCCGCGAGTCTGGCGGGACGATCTTCTGGGACTACTCCGCGGACGGGCTCACCTGGACCAACCTGGCCAGCTTCACCAAGCCTGTCGGGTGGGATATCACCCAGGTCCAGGCAGTGGTGCAGGAAGGCGCCTTCGCCACCACCGACCCGCAGGCGACCAGCACCTGGCAGAGCATCAACCTGCCGCCTAGCACGTTCACCCTGACCGACCGGGGCGCGGCGGTGGAGGCGCTGGCCAGCCCGGCAGCGGTGCCGGTGGCCGACGTCGCGGCCGGCACCGAGGCCCTGGTGGTCACCGCCACCGTGCCGCTGGCCGAGGTGGCAGCCGGGGCCGAGGCACTGACCGTCTCCGCGGCTGTTAGCCTGGCCGACGCGGCCGGGGCCGTTGACGCGCTCGCATCGCTGTCTGCCACGGTCCCGGTCGCCGATACTGCGGGCGCCTCCGAGGCCCTCACCCTCCCGGCCAAGACCCTGCCAATCGCCGACACGGCGGGCGCAGCCGATACGCTGGCCATCCCGGCCGAGACCATCCCGCTGGCTGACACCGGGGCAGCGGCCGAGGCCAGCGCTGCAACAGTCACCCTGCCTCTCGCGGACAGCGCCGGCGGCTCAGAGGTAATCTCGGCCGCTGCCACCCTCAGCGTGACCGACCAGGCCGGCGCTGTCGAGGCCATGGTCTCGGGCATGCCGGTCGCGCTGGCCGATGTCGCCGGGGCCAGCGATCAGGTGGCCGTCACGGCCTCAGTCCCTCTGGGTGACGCCGCGGCTGCGGCTGAGGCGCTGACCGTGACGGCCACGGCCGGGATCGCCGACGCGGCCGGGGCAGCAGAGGCCGCTGCCGCTTCTGTCACCGTTCCGTTGGCTGAGACCGGGGCAGGTTCGGACGCGCCGGCGATCTCGGCCACGCTACCGCTAGCAGACCGTGGCGCCGGGGTGGAGGCCCAGGCCATAGCCATGCCCGTTAGCCTGGCTGAGGCGGGCGGGGCTGCCGACACTGGGACGGCTTCTTCCACGGTCCCACTCGCCGACACCGCGGCGGCGGCCGAGGCGCAGCTGATCGGGGTCGCTCCTGCCGAGGTCGCCGCTGCGGCTGAATCCCTCACCATAACCGCCACCCTGCCGCTGGCTGAGGTAGCTGGCGCGGCCGACGCCCTGGTGCTGGGTGCCCCGGTGACCCTGGCCGAGGTGGCGGGCTCGATCGAGGCCCTGGCCGTCTCGGTGGCCGTCCCGGTCGCCGACCAAGGAGCCTCCGCAGAAGCTTGTGCTGCAGCCGCAGCGGTCCCGGCCGGCGACCAGGCCGGCGCAGCCGATGCTATCGCGGTCGTGGCCGGGGCCAACCCGCAACTGCCCGACGCGGCCGGCGCGGCCGAGGCGCTGGGTGCTGCGGTGGCCAGCCCGGTCACCGACGCCGGGGCTGCTAGTGAGGTGTTGACAGGCTCAGTCACGGCTGGCGCCGCCGACCGGGCTGGTGCGGCCGATGCTACCGGCGTCTCCGCGATTCTGGGCCTGCCCGACGCTGGGGCTGCCCAGGACGCCCTGGCGACCGCCCAGGCGGCACAACCGGTCCTCCCCGACGCTGCGGGCGGCACAGAGGCTCTCAGCGTCTCAGTTGTAGCTACAAGTGCCGACCGGGCGGCTGCATCCGACGTCCTGGTGACCGGAGCGCTGCAGGCGGTCTCCTTCACCGACACGGGCGCGGCCGGGGACCGGCTGCTCTACTCGATCCCGCCGTCTGAGCCGCAGCCGCTGTGGACCGCCGCGCCGGCCGCGCTGCGGTGGCACGCGGGCCCGGTGGACCGGGCCTGGCAGGTGGCCCCGGCCACCACCCGGTGGGAAACTAGCCCCAGCCCGACCCGCTGGGCTGCTCACGCCATGCCAGCGAGGTGGGTGATCCTTGTGGCCGAGTTCGAGCCAATCGCATCGGTGTCCCAGGAGATGATCAACGTCTCGTGGACCTCCGACCTCGGCGGGTCCGACGTGGACCCGACCACTGGGCCGATGCCCGTCCAGTTCGCCTTCCCGGTCTCCTCGGGCGACCAGCACCATCCAGCGTCCCCGGTCACGTGGTTCACCGGCACCTGGCTGCCCGACCTCGGCAACTACAAGGGCTACATCGCCCAGTGCAGCGTCGGGCCCACCGCGCTGGGCGGGCTGGTGCAGCTGGCCCCCGGCGCCTACGACGTGTGGTCCTGGGTGCAGACCGGCACCGAGAACCCGCGCAAGTTCGCCGGCGTGCAGGTGGTGTACTGACCGGTGGCCATCCTCCCGCGCTGCTTCACCAGCGGATCGAGCGGATCGAGCGTGACCATCACGCCGCCGCTGACCGGCTGGACGAACGCGGGCGCGGGGGTGAGCGGCACCGCGCCGCAGCCCAACGACTTCGTGGTCATCGTCGCCCAGAACAACACCAACGGCGGCAGCGTGGTCCAGAGCGCGGGCACGCCGTGGACCATGCTGGCCGGGCCGACCCCGCAGCCCACGGCGGGCAGCTTCTGGGCGGTCCAGGCTGGGCGCACCTGGACCGGATATGAGACGGCCCCCACCTGGACCTGGTCCAGCGGCAGCCGCTCCTGCTGGGTTGCGGTCGCCTTCGCCCCCGATGCGGGTCAGGCCGTGTTTGTCGATGTGCTCGGCACGACCAAGGTGGACAGCAGCCCATCGACCAGCCACACCATGCCCGCCGCCACCCCCACGGCCGGGGTGACCGACACCTCGGTGCTGCTGCTCAACGCATCGTCCGGCGCGACCGGCACAACCAACATCACTGAAACCACCCCGGCCGGCTGGACCAGCCTGGTCGGCCAGAGCCAGACCGCATCCGGCACCTACGTCATCAACACCTGGCTGGGCTACAAGGCGTCGGCCACCGGCACCCAGACCCCGGCCGCCCAGACGATTCAGGGCGGCGCGTCCAGCACCGGCACCACCAACGCCGTGCTCAACCATCTGCTGCTGCGGGAGTTCCCCGCCCCCGCGGTCGCCGACGTGGCAGCCGCAGCCGAGACCATCCTGGTGGCGAACGCCTCGCTGCCCGACGTGGTGGCGGCCACCGACGCCATCGCGGTCTCGGTCAACTTGTACGACTACGGCGCGGCCGAGGACGACGACCCGCTCGCGCTCACCTACGCCGAGGCCCAGGTCAACCCGCTCGCCGAGGGCGGTGGCGCGGCCGATGGGCTGGTGGTGGCCAAGCTTCCGGTCCCGAGCCCGGTCCCAGGACTGGTCGCGCGGATCGCCAGCCCGGCCTTCATCCTGAGCCGGATGCCGCGCATGCACGTGCAGAACCTGCTCACCGGGCAGTGGCTGCACCGCGATGTGCAGGGCGTGACCAGCCCCTCGATCACCTGGCAGCTGAACGCCCCGGACCAGTTCACCTGCACCCTGTCCCCGCCGCGGGCCGACCTGCTCGACGCGGGCGGCAACCCGCTGCTGTCCGAGTGGCGGGACGCCTGCTACCTAGAGGAGAACGACGAGATCAAGTTCGGCGGCATCCTCACCTCCTCGACGTTCTCCGGTCCGGCCTGGCAGACCACCTGGACCGGCTTCATGGGCTACCCGGCCGGCATCCCGTATGAGGGCCCCGACTACGTCAAGACCCGCATCGACGCGCTCGACGTGGTGCGCGACCTGTGGACCTGGCTGCAGGCGCAGAAGAACGGCAACCTCGGCATGGTCCCTGACGCGACCAAGTCCGGCACGCTGCTCGGCGCCAACGTGCCTGCGGGCGCGGCCTCGACCCTGAACGGCAACTCGCCGGCCGGCTCGACGGTGATCAAGGTCCACGACGCGAGCCCGTTCAACCCCAAGATGAAGGTCAGCCTGGGGGGCGGCAACGCGCACATCGTCAAGAGCACCTCGCCGACCGCGCACACGGTCACGCTCACCACGGCCACGGCCAACTACCACAAGGACGGCACGTCGATCGCCCAGGTGATGAGCCCCACCCCGATCGCCATCTACTGGTACAACTCGACCGACATCGGCCAGGAGATCGGCAACATCCAGCAGGAAGCGATCTTCGACATGTGGGAGACGCACGCCTGGGCCGGGGCGCCGCGCAACGTCGTCGTCCACCGGCTGCACTTCGGGGTGCCGCGGGCAGGGCGGCGCCAGACCTCGCTGCGCTTCGCCGAGGGCGAGAACATCATCGAGGCGGTGCAGGGCACCAGGGACGGGTCCACCTACGCCAACCAGGTGGTGGGGCTCGGCAGCGGCCAGGGCAAGGTGCAGATCCGGGCCGAGGTCGCCCAGGTGGACGGGCACCTGCGGCGGGTGCTGGTCTACACCGACCAGACGGTCACCACCAAGGCCCGGATGCAGTCCAAGGCCCAGCGCATCCTGGCCAGCCGGCTGGCGATCGACACGCCCAGCACGGTGGTCGTCCAGAACCACCCCAACGCGCCGTTCGGCAGCTTCGTGCCCGGCGACGACATCTACGTCCAGTGGGTCACCGGGTGGCGCAACACCGGCATCTGGGGCCGGATCACGCAGATGACCCAGGATCCGACCACCGACCTCATGACCCTCACCCTGGCCCGCTCCGACAGCTTCCTCTACATGGCCCAGTCCGGGCAGGCGGGAACGCTATGACGATCAACGGCAGCGTGCTGCCCGCCGAGATCCGCAGGCTGGCCGCCCAGCTAGCCGAGATGCAGCAGCGGATCACCCAGCTAGAGCGCGGCGCCAGCACCGCGCAGCTGGCCAACGCCTCGATCGAGGGCGGCACGCTGACGATCAACGACGACAGCGGCAACGCGATGATCCAGCTGGGTGCGCAGGACGACGGCACCTTCGCCCACGTGGCGGTCAATGCCAGCCCGCCGCCGCAGCCCTCAGACCCAGTGGTCAACCCGGCGATCCTGTCCGCGATGGTCGCCTGGGACGGCAACATGGCCGACGGCTCCTCGCCGCTGTCGGACCTGGCCGGGGTGCAGGTCCACTGCTCGATCACACCGGGCTTCACGCCGGGCCCGAACACCCTGCAGTCCACGTTCATCGCCCAGGGCGTGCGCCCGATCGGCGGGCTGCTGGCCGGCTACTCGTACTACATCTGCCTGGTCTGCGTGAATCAGGCCGGGCTGACCGGCCCTCCCTCAAACGTCGTACCGGTCATCCCCAACCAGCCGATCTCACCCGGTGAGGTGATCACCCAGCCGGTGCTGGTCGGGTCCACCACCCTCGGCTACGCGACCACCACCCCGCGCGGGCCCGTGCTCTACGACTTCGAGTTCGACCTGCAGGGCTTCGGCCTGGACACCGGCTGTACCTGCACGCTCGGGCTCGACAACACGATGGGCTTCACCGGGGCCCAGGCGGCGGTGATCACCTGCGACGGGCTGACCTGGCCGGTGGTGATCGGCCCGCCGATCCCAGTGGTCCTGGGTGACCCGCTGTGGGTGCAGTTCATCTACCAGGGCTCTATCAACCTCGGGGCCACGTTCGTCGGCATCCGCTGGTACGACAGCAACGGCGTTCTCTACAACGAGTCCGACGTCGGCCCGGCCCCGATCAGCGGCGAGCCCGGCCAGTGGTGGGCGTTCAGCGTGGGGGACACCGCGCAGAAGGCGGGCTACGCGCGGGTCGTGTTCGGGGACGAGGAGATCCCCGCGGCCGGCACCCAGATCTGGTTCGACGACGTGCAGGTCTCGGGCAACCTCGGCTTCGCCTTCTCCGCAGTGACCGACGTGGACTCTGTCGGCAACCCGTACAACCAGGGCATCTCGATCTTCGGCCTGCCCGGCCTGCAGGAGGCGGTGGCGGTCTACGACGCGGCCGGGCGCAACGTGCAGGCCGCGATCGACAGCATGGGCAACTTCACCGGGCAGGTCATGGCGGCCAACACCGACCTGTACGCGGGCGGGCAGTCGCTGCTCAACGACATCCTGCCGCCCTACCCGCTCGGGCTGATCGCCTACACCGGGGTGCCGGCCTCCTCGCTGCCCTACCCGTCCACGCCGACCACCGGCTCGATCAGCATCGAGGAGATCGACTTCCAGGCGGTCGCCGGCCGGCGTTACATGATCATGGCCGAGGACTTCAACTTCGCCATGGCCGCCAGCGGCGGGGTCAAGCTGTTCTTCTACGGGACCAACGACGGCACCGCCCCGTCCACCTCGTCCACGCTGCTGGCCCGTGGCATGGTGCAGCGCGCCGCCGACACCAACAACTGGTCCGGCCCGTTCATCCACACCTTCACCAGCCAGGCCGGCGCACTGTGGAAGATCCTGTTCGCCGCGCTGGCCAACGGGACAAGCGCCACCTTGCAGCTGACGGCGATGGAGGCCAACCCCGGCGACGACCTCGACGGCACGCTGAACCTGCGGCTGAGCATCATCGACCTGGGGATCGCCCCGCCGATCGGTGGCCAGGTGATCCTCAACTCGACCGGTGGCGCGGGCGGCGGCACCACCAAGACGACCTACACCAAGACCTACAACTGCACCCACACCTACAGCTACCAGGGCTCAGACGGCGGCAACCCGAACCTCAAGATCGACACCGACGGGAACTGCTACCAGGGCGGGGACTACGGCAACACCTATAACGGCCGGGCCAAGACCTGGTTCACCACGCCGTCCTCAATGGTCACCGACCTGTCCGGGGCGACCATCAACTGGGCGAAAATGTATTTGAATAACAACCACACCTGGTACAACTCCGGCATGACGCTGTCGATGGGCAACGACAGCCGGACGTCATTCGGGTCCACCGCGGGCGACCCAGGCGGCGCGACCGGCTACTTCCACGTGGCCTTCTCCGAGGGCCAGGCCAAGTGGTTCACCCTGCCAAGCTCGATGTACAGCGCGCTCACCTCGTCCAGCCGGAACCTGGTCATCTGGGCGGGCACCAACTCGCTGAGCTACTACGGGTACTTCGCCGGGGCGGGCCAGAGTGGCCGGCCGCAGATACAGATCAATTACACCAAATAGGGGAGCACCCATGACCACGCCGCTGCTGATCGGCTTCTCGAACAACACCGACCCGGCCAGCCTGAACGCTGCGGCGGCCGACCTCGCGCGCCGCTGGCGGCAGCTAGCCGCGGACACCCGCAGCTTCGCCGCCTGGTTCGCCCTGTGGGACCAGGCCACCGTGCAGACCCTGTTCAACCTCGACCCGGACAAGGCCGCTGCGGAGAGCTACGCCATCGCGCTGATGAACACGCTGGCCCAGATCTTCTACGGGCAGGTGCAGCAGGGCGGGACCGGGGGCACCGGGGCCACGCTCGAAGACTTCGACACTGGGCTGCGGGTCATGGCCGGGCCCAACGTCCCGGTCAGTGTCTGACGCGGCTCCCCGCTATGTGAGCTACGACCGCTGGGACGCCACCAACCAGGAGATCACTAGGCGGCTCGGAGCGCTCGAACGTGACGCCATAGGCCTGCGTGGCGCTGAGCAGGAGCACCGGTCGCTAGAAGACCGGCTCGACGCGCTGGAAGGCGCCAGCCGCGAGCACGAGACCAGCATGCGGGGGAGGAGGGACCGGGCATGGGTGATAGTGCTGGCAGTGACGACGGGGATCGTCTGCCCGCTGATAGTCACCGCCGTCATCACGCTCATCCACTTGCGCTCTCTTGGCTGATCCCGCGCTGGGCGGTGGCCGGGCTGCTGGTCCTGCTCGCGGTGACGATCGCCGCCACGGTGGTCGATGCCATCGGCACGATCGACCTGCTGAACCGGACCGTCCAGCTGCAGCACGAGGTGTGCGACATCCACATCAAGATCAGGCTGTGGGAGTCGATAGCCGCCCACCGGCCGGGCATCCCGCCCATCCGCGGGCCGATCCTGGGGAACACGCCAGACTTCTGCCCGCGCCTGCCCGGCTGACATACTGGCACCGTCCCCGCTCTCCCTACGCATGCCCGGAGGCGGGGATCCATGGCGTTCGGAATCGACTACAGCTACGGGAGCGGCCTGTCGGTCAACCGGATGAAGGCGGCCGGGGTGACGTTCGTCTGCCGCTACCTGGCCTGGCTGCCCAACTCCAAGTGCATCAACAAGACCGAGTTCCAGAACCTGATCGCCGGCGGCATGCACGTCGTGTTCGTGTGGGAGGGGACCGGCCGCGACCTGGTGAACGGGTTCCGCGGTGGCCAGCACGACGCGCAGGAGGCCAGCCGGCAGGTGGCCGCGATGGGCGCACCGGGCTGCCCGATCTACTTCGCCCCGGCCGACTACGACGTGCCACCTGGTGACCAGGGCATGTATAACTCCTACCTGGACGGGGTGGCGTCCACCATAGGCCGGCCCAGGACCGGGGCCTACGGCGGGTACTGGCCGCTGTCGCGGGCGTTCGCCGCTGGCAAGTGCCACTACGCCTGGCAGACCTACGCCTGGTCCGGGGGCAACCTGATCAAGGGCGTCCACCTGTACCAGTACCAGAACGGTGCCCGGATGGGCCCGGCCGAGGTGGACTACGACCGCAGCTACGCTGCCGACTGCGGATGGTGGCCGAGGCCCAGGGCCGCCGCCCCGGCCAAGCCTGCTCCTGCCGCCCCAGTGGCGCACAAGGCGGGCGAGCCCTACGCCCACGACGCGGGTGGCCGGACCCTCACGCGCATCGCCTCCGACCGGGGCACTACGGTGGAGCACCTGCTCACCGTGCCGGGCAACGTGGCGCTGCTGGCCAGCCTGACGATCCCCGCGGGCAAGCACTTCTTCACCACCAACCCGTAGGGGGGCACATGAGACGCCGGGACAGGGGGCCGTCCAGGCGGGAGCGCAAGAAGGAAGACCAGGCGCGGCCAGCCCCGCACAACTGCGAGGCGGTCATGCGGATCCGGCGCCTGTCATCCCTGATGCAGGCCAGGATGGCGGTCGGCCAGCAGCACATCCTGATCGGCGAGGTCGTCAAGATCCTCGACCCCGAGGGCAAGTACGTGCCGCCGCTGCCACCCGGCGCCGACCCCGTGTTCGGCACCCTGCCGGTCACCGCCCCGGAGAAGCCAGAAGACCCGCAGCCCTAGCGGCTGCGGGTCTCTGCGGGGCCCGGTCTCACCTCCCCAGGGGCACCCTGTGCTCGTGCGCCTTGACACTGGCCATCGGCGCGGGCGACCCGGACAGGTAGCTCTGGACCAGCCGGCCCTCGACCACAATGTCCACGCGCATGATCGCCCGGCCGTGACCAAGACTCTCGGCGTAGTAGCTGATATAGCTCCGCACGTCACACCGTCCATTCCGAGATGTCGTCGCCGAACTCCTTGGCCAGGGCCTCGGCGGCTGCGTGCCGCAGGCTGGCGGGGGTGGGCAGCAGGCTCCTGGCCAGGTCACTCAGGGTGCCGTCGCGCCAGTTGTTCACGGCCATCTGCAGGGCCTCGCTGAACCGGCCACCCACCATGTTCTGGACGTAGCGGGCCTCTTGCCGCAGCGCGGCGTGGACGGCCTCGGGGGCCTGGGCCAGCACCCGCGCCTGGCGGGCCTCAGCCTGCGCTACCAGCGAGTGGGTCTCAGGAGCCGGGCTGCACACCTCGCACGGGAAGGTGCTGGCACCGTCGTGGTAGTGCTCCGGGGTCTCGGCGTAGCCGTTGGGGGTGGTGGTCATGTCTGCTCCTTGGTCTCGGACCCACGCTATGCGCGGCGTCTACCATTGTCAACAGTTCGGGGCCCCTCGGTATTCCGGGGGGCCCCTCGCTGCTGCTCCTCTCAGGGCAGGTCGGCCACCAGCGCGGCGGCGTCCAGGTACAGGGCCGAGGCCGCGATCCGCTGGCGCGCGGTCTTGGCGTCGGTCGAGTAGATCACGCCCTGCATCAGGTAGCGGTGCAGGATCCGGGTGTGGTCATGGTTCTCGACCGTGGGCGGTGCCGCGTCCGGCCGGGCGAACTCGACCGTCGGGCTGGTCGGCGCGCTGGCGTCCGGGTCGTAGGGCCGGTCCCGATGCCCTGCCGTCCGGTTGGTGATCGAGAGCACCCGGTCGTACTGGAACTCGACCTGCTCCCAGTCGCGGGCCCGGATCTCATCGGCGAGCATGGCCAGCCGGGTCTCAAGGATCATGAGCCCGCGCTCTGTGCTGGCGCTGGCGGCGTCGATGACTTTGCCCCACTGCTCGTGGTCGAGCAGGTTGCCGACGTCGCCGGCTGCGTCACGGGCGGCTGTGATCTGTGCGTCTGTGGCCATTGGCCTGTCTCCTGTCTCTTGGGCCGGGGACGCCCCGGCTACCTCCATTATATCAAACTGTTGACAAGGCTCCCTGACCTATGCTCCCAGCGAGGGCCCCTATGTTAAGCCGCGAGGCCCCACAGGGCCCGGATCCACCGGGCCGGGTTGCGCCCCTGGTGGTCCTCCATCAGTTCGTAGGCGGTGCCCTTCTTGTAGCCCTTGGCCGCGTTGCAGGCGTGGCAGAGCACGAACAGGTTGGGCAGCCAGGTGAGGTAGCCCGCCGACCACGGGTGGCCGTGGTCGATCTCGGGCCGGTCCTTCGAGCGGCAGAAGCAGCAGGTGCGCCGGTCGGCCCGCAGCACGGCGTTGCGCAGCCGCCTGGGGATCTTGGCGCTGTGCTGCTTGCCGCGCGGCCGCCCGAGGACGTCGCGGGCGAACTTGCGGTAGCGGGCCCGCCACTCGCGGGGCACGCAGATGCTCACCAGGATCCAGGCCGACCCGGACAGCCAGACGATCACGGCAGCGGGGATCGTGAGCACCACCGCGGCGAGGGCAAGATCAACTATCACTGAGCACCACCGGCTCCACTACATCACCGTTCCTGACCGCCCGGCCCTGCTTGACCAGCTGGCCGAACGCCTTGACCACCTCGGACGCCTGTAGCTCGGGCACGGCGCCGATAAGCTCGCCCCACCGCATCGGGCCCCGCAGCGCGGCCAGCACCTGCAGCTGGGCGGTGGCCATGTCCGCGGCCTGTCCCTGCAGCTGGGCCACCCGCTGCTGGTCGAGCCCCACGGCGTTGTGCAGCCGGGCCAGCACGTCCTCGTTGGGCTGGCGGATCGTCGGGGCCAGCCGCTCGGCGGTCTCGAAGGCGTCGGCGACCCAGTCGGTGCGGATGGTCACCGAGTTCCGCCCGTCGGGGGTGTCGCCGTAGCCGAGGCCGAAGGTCGGCTCGCCGTTGGGGAACTGCTTGGGAAGCTCCCACGGCTTGACCGGCATGTTCAGCATCCCGCCGCTGACTTTGTCGCCGGTCCGCAGCACGAACACCGACCCGCCGGCCAGGATCGAGCGAAGCTCGCTGGACCCGCCCAGTTCCTTCATCGAGGGCACCTGGGCGGCCAGCCGGACCCGGAAGCCGACCTTGCGGCCGAGCTTGAGGATGTCGAGCAGCAACGGCACGCTGCCCTTGACGGCCAGCAGGATGGGCGCCTCGTCGATCGTGATCTCGATGAACGGCAGCCCGGTCATCCACGGGTCGAAGAAGTGCATGCCCATGCGGGTGCGGCGCCGGCACCCGGTGCGGCTGCAGACCCGGCCCTCCTCGATGCCGTGCTCGGGGCACCAGCGGGAGTTGGCCAGGAACTGGGACCGGGCCCGCATCGCGTCGTGCAGGCCGCGCAGGTAGGCCATGCACTCATCGAGCCCGCAGGCGTAGGGGACGTGGTCGCGCCACGCGGGCAGGGCCTGGCCCTCCTGCGGGTCGAGCACCACCGGGGCGATGATGCCGCTGCTGGCCGAGATGCACAGCCCGAGGTCGATAAGCCCGGTCTTCCCGCTGCCGTCCACCCCGGCGATGATCGTGTGCTTGGCGCCGCCCCGGCCTGAGCCGCGGATGAAGTAGCGCTCGTGGACGTCGCCGCCCTCGGGGAAGCGGCCGACCACGGCCAGCCCAGTGGCGAGGTCGATGCCGAGCCCGTCCCACTGGCGGGGCTCCATCAGCGTGTTGGTCCGCAGCAGGGTGAGCATCCCGCGGTCCTTGCGGCCATCGGGGGCCTGCTCGGCGTAGGCCTCGACAATGCTCTTGCCGTAGGCGGCGGCGAGGGCCGACCGCTCGGTGATGATCTGGTCGATGTGGGTGCGCGAGCCCCGGCACAGGATCGGGTAGACCACGCCGTTGCTGATCTGGCGCGGCGGGCCGAGGGTGGCGAACCACTTCTTCACCTCGGCCAGGTCGTTCCATATCTCGATGTCACCGGGCGGGGCCACGACCGTGGGCTCCTTGGGCCGCCAGGCGTAGTGAGCCCACCAGCGCATCGCCATGGCCAGCCAGCCCAGCAGGTAGACGCCGGCCCACGGGCCGTACCCGGTCACGGCCAGCACGGTGATCCACAGCGAGGTCCACAGCGCCCAGGCCTGGGTGTTCCTGCGGGGGAACGGCTCGCGCGCCCTGGTGGCGATGATCGTGATCGCCGAGATGAGCACCGCGGAGACCGCAGCGGCCATGAACGAGTGGGCGGCGTGGCAGACCAGACCAGCCAGCGCGCCGGCGAACCACGCCACCGGCACCAGCTGGAACCGCCAGCGGAACGGCTTGGGGGTCTTGGCCTTGCCGCTCCTGATGTTCTCTAGCTCAGCGTCGATCAGCTTGCGCATGCGGGCCCGGTCGGCCCGCTTGAGGGAGTTGAGGTCAGGAACGAGCGGGGCCGGTCGCTCCTGCTTCCGGCCCCGCTGCTTGCTTCTGCGCAGTGCCACTTACCTGCGCCGCCACCATGGCGCGATCAGCATGCTGACCACCGCCCGGATGCCCTGGACGACGAACGCGCCCTGGCTGTTGCTGATGTTCATGTCACCTCCTACCGCTCCCGGTGAAGCTCACGCATGGCCTTGCGGTGGGCCCGCCATCCCATGGCGAACCCGGCCAGGAAGATCACCAGCGAGTAGCCGAGGACGATCAGGATCCCGTGCATCAGTGACTCAGGAACTCCTTCTCCGGGGCCTCCTGGCCGCTGGCGTCCACGCTCTCCTGGGTGGTGCCGTAGGTGGACTCGATGTGGTCCTTGAGCGCGATCGAGTGCTCCTGCAGGCGGGCGTTGGCGTCCCTGATGTCCTGCAGGTCGGTGTGGATGTCGCCGACCAGGCCCAGGGCTGTCGAGTCGGAGCCGATCATGGCCTGCAGGCCATCGCCCAGAGCCTGGACCTCGTTGAGGTCGTTCTCGTGGACCGAGGTGTCGGCCTTGACTGCGAGGGCCTCGGCGGCTTCCTTGCTGGTGTCGTAGGTGACGTCGGACACGGTGAATCCTCCTGCTGATCTTCCGTTGGTCGATGGGCTGGCTGGTGCCGACCCTCTGGGTGAGTGCCCGTTGGTTGACGGCGGCGGGCCGGCGCCGGCTGTGTGCCCGTCGGCGAGCGGCGGGTCGTCTTCGATGGGGTCGCCCAGCGGCTGGCGGAACTGCTGCGGCGGGACGGCGGCAAGCTGCTGGCTCATGGTCGGCTGCTGCTGGCGCTGCCGGGCGGCCACCTGCATCCGGTGGTTGTGGGCGGTGATCTCCTGGTCGAGCGTGAGGTGCTGCAGTTCGTGGTCGGCGCCCTGCTTCGCCCGGTCCCGCTCCCGCTGCTTGGCGGCGAGCTTGTGGTCGTTCCACCCGGTGCGGAACCCGTGGCGGGTGGTGGGGAACCCGCGGCGGGCTTCTCCCGCCCACCACCCGGCCGTCTCCTGCCGACGCTGGCGGGTGGCGGCTGCCGCGTTGCGGGAGGGGGGAGACGCGCGGCGCTTGCCGATCGCCCGCCCGGTCTCCTTCCCGGCCTCCCGCACGGCGTAGAAGACTCCTACCAGGAACAGGATTGCGACGATGGGCATCTCAGCCTCCCGTGGTCGTGACGCCGGTCTGCACCGAGGCCGGGAGTTGGTTGAGCGCGGCGATGGGTGCCGCTCCCGCGACGATGATCACGGCGAGGGCGATCGACAGGAAGTAGGTCCGCTTCTTCGCCTGGTTGCGCGGCATCCAGTCGTGGATCACGAAGTAGGCGAGCACCGCGAACAGCGTGGCGGCGATGGCTGCGGTGCTCCATCCGGTGAGGGTGGCGAGCCACGGGCCGGCCCAGCTGGACACCCAGGCGAACAGCAGGGCCAGGTGGGTGATCAGCCAGCCGGTCAGGCCGATCAGCAGGATGCCGGTGAACACCGCGATCGAGCGCAGGGTGGCGAACTTGCCGGTGAAGTAGGCGGCGATGGACAGGCCGATCAGCACTGGGCCGATGATCAGGGGGGACATTCAGAGCACTCCGAGCAGCAGCAGGGCGGCCACCAGGACCACCACGGTGGCGAGCAGCCGGGGGAACGAGGCGGCGACCCAGATGATCAGGTAGCCGGGCGCGGCGCACGTGTAGGTGTGCAGGGCGCCGTAGGTGTAGCGCAGGCCCTTGAGGATCTTGCTGTCGTAGAACTTGGCGCTGCGCGCGTGCAGATCCCAGGTGGCCAGCAGCGAGGGCGGCTGGGCGGCCAGCAGGTTGGATCCGGTCATGATCGACGGCAGGGTGATCGTGGGCAGGGACCAGCGGCCTCCCTCGCGCGTGCGCGCGGGCTGCGCGTTGGCCTCGGGGTTGGGGGGCATCTCGTCCGCGTGGTCAACCGGGCGCAGCGGGATGACGACCCGGTCCCCGTCGGTGGCGGTCATGCTGCCCTCCTCACGGCTCGGGCCCGCTCAGTCAGGTCGGTGGCCATCTCGTTGAACAGGCGCTCAGCATCGGGGTGCCGGACGGCCATCGAGCGCCAGTAGTCGAACGCTGCAGCGGCCTGCCGCTTGCCGGTCGGTGCGGACTGCACCTCGCGCTCGTGGTTGATGACCCGCGCATCGCAGCGGCGCGGCTTGAGCGTGCCACCGGGCCCGCGCTGCCTGCGCTCGCCGGCCATTACTGGGCCCTCCGCACCAGCGCGTCGGCGAGAGCCTCGATGTCGTCCTCATGGAGGCGCGGCACCCCGCCCTGTCCCCCGTTCGTCAGGGCGGGATGCCGCGCGCTGGTGACCCGCAGAGGTGGGTCACTGCGGGCCACCAGGTCGGTGGGCGTCAGGTGCGACAGGGCCCGGCCGATCTGCCGGCGCCAGCGCCAGCCCAGGTAGCAGACCCCGGCTCCTACGGTGATCATGGCCCCGCCGATCAGGCCGTAGGCGATGATCATGATGATCGCCTCGATGGCCCGCAGGGCGGCTGCGACCGCGCTGGCCACCGCAGCCAGGACGAACACCACGATGGCTGCGATGGCGAGGGTCTCGATACCACCGCCACCGCCACCGCCACCGCTCTCGATCACGGTGTTGCGGTTGCCGCGGATCTTGACGTCCCTCATGCCAGATTCACCTCGACCAGCCGGTAGCCGTTGGGGGCGGTGATCGAGAACTGGTGCCAGAGGTCGCGGTCCCAGCGCTCGTTGCGCAGCCAGGACTGGCCGATGGCCATCATGGCCTCGGTGTCGTTCTCGTCCACCACCCGGTGGATGGTGTCCTGCGTCTGGGAGCCGCGCTGGATCTGCAGGCGCTGCATACGCTCTGCCATCGCTGCCTCCCTCACCGTGGTGTCAGTACAGGGGAGTGTACCCTGCCTATGGGTACAAGTACCTACAGGTGGGAGGAGATTCCTGTGAGCTTGCGTGCGGATGTGGCAGGAGACCTGGCCGAACTGATCCTCACGGGCCAGCTGCGGCCGGGAGACACACTGCCGTCCGAGGGTGAGATCGCCGAGGAGCGCGGGATCTCCCGCACCACCGTCCGGGCGGCCTATGCCGACCTCGAAGCGCGGGGGCTAGTCGTGAGCCGGGCAGGAGCCCGCCGCCTGGTGGCCTCCCGCACGCTCCTCACGATCAACGTCACCCGCCCGGCCAACCGGGTGGCGGGCACCCAGCGGGAGACCCGCGGCGCCGACTCCTGGGTGCATGACGTCGAGACCCTCGGGCTGCAGGCGGGAGAGAAGCTCTCGGTGCAGGAGGGCGTGGCGGGAGACCTGGCCGGGAGGCTGCAGATCGGTGAGCAGGAGAAGGTGATCACCCGCGAACTGGCGAGGTCGGTGGACGGCGTCCCGCACAACGTGGCCACGTGGGTCTTCCCCCGGTGGTATGCCGCGAGCACCAAGCTGACGCTGCCCGGCTCAATCGAGGGCGGCTCGATCCCCTACCTCAACGGGATCGGCTACGGGGCCGACAGCTTCGAGGTCGAGGTCGAGACCCGGATGCCGGACCGGGATGAGCAGGCGCTGCTGCAGATGCCGTCGGGGATCCCCGTGCTGATCACCTACCGGACCGGCATGCACCTGAGCGTCCCGGTGTTCGTAGAGGTGACCCGCTGGCGCGGGGACCAGACCAGGCTCAGGATGGAGTCGTGATGGCAGCAGAACCGGTGCCCGAGGAGCCGACGTGCTACCGGTCCCTGATCGGGATCATGATCCATGGCCCAGGCTGTCCGCACCCGCCCGGTGAGACTGTGCTGGTCTGGGGCGACTGCGGCATGGACGTCGTGCCGCGCGACAGCGACCACGGCTACCTGCAGATGCAGCGGGTGCCGGCTGACCTGGTGGACGACAACGGGATCACGTACCGCCCCGGCTGCGAGCGTTAGCTCTCCCCGTTGCTGATCATCTTGACGGCCTGCTTGGCGTAGTGCTCAGTCACGCCCTTGTCGGCGTGCCGGCGCTGGAAGCTCACCCAGCCCATCGGAAGGTCATCCAGCCGGTCCTGAGTTGCCCACGCGAGAAGCTGCTCCGCACTAGGCTGACTGCCCAGGCGCCGGGCTCGGGCTGGTCTCGCAGGAGCGCTAGCCCGTGGCTGGGGAGTGGCACCAGCCCCGCTCCGCTCGTGGCCAGAGTCTCCCCCAGACCTGGACCTCCGCTTGACCAACCCGAGCCCGGTGCCCAGGCTCGCCGCCGCAGCTAGCGGGGGAACCACGGCGGCGAGCTTCTCGGGCCAGGTGGCACCCAGCCCGACGTGTGCGATGTTGCCCGCGACCGACGCGAGCAGGCCCACTAGGGTGAGCAGGGCCGCCCAGACCTTGATGTAGGTCTTGTCCTCGTGGCGGGCGTTCGCGGTGTACCAGCGAAGCTCTCCCAGCACGAGGAAGGCGTCTAGCAGAATGGGCCATGCGACCGCCGCCCAGAGCGGCAGCCCGCCCCGCTGGCTGGCGAAGTCGAGCAGCCCGCGGTACGACAGGCCGAGGGCGGCGATCGTGGTCACCCAGCAGATCACGCCGATTGCCCGGTCTGACCACCGGACCCCCAAGCTCTCGGTCACATCCACGCAGGCCTCCCTGTACGTACAGGTTCGGGCCTAGAGTACATGGCCGGGAGGGTGGGTGTCATGACACCGAACCGGAGCGCGGGCCGGATCGAGGACGAGCTATGGGATGCGTTCCTGGTCAAGTGCCGTGACGAGGGTCTGAGCAACACCGACGGGATGCGCCGGATGATCCGCACCTGGACGGGCATGCCAGAGCCCGTCGCCCTCGACGGGGAGACGGGCTCGGCGGTTGAGGAGTTCCAGTGGTTCAGGTCGTTATCCGGTAGGGGTAGAGGTCGCCCTCACGGGCCTCGCGCTCCGACCCGGACGGGCTGCCGTACCCGCGGCGCATGATCTTGCCCTTGTCGGTGTAGAACCACCCACCGCTGCACAGGTTGTTCATGGCCTCGGTCGAGGAGACGGTCACCCAGCCCCGCCACCACAGGAACACGCCCTCGGGCGTGAACGTGGCGATGTGGCTGCCCATCAGGTGGACCTGGACCTCGGTCCCGCCGATCCCCTCAACCTCGGTGAACCGGCCGAACCGGTAGCCGTTGGTGTTGGCCAGCACCCTGCTGGGGTGCTTGGACCGGGCGATGGCCACGGCGCCGGCATAGTCCAGGCGGTAGCCCATCGGCACCACGTAAGGCGGGCCGTGCTTGTCCTCGGTGGCGAGGTCGGCGGCTGCCACCTCGACGTCGGGCTCAGCCAGCACCCGCTCGATGGCGGGGGCCATCTCGGTCAGTTCGGCCTCAAGCTGCTTGCCGGCCTGCCGGGCGGCTGCCTTCTTCTCACCGGGGGAAAGCTCGCCGAACTTCTTGCCAGCGGGCCAGGTGAAGCCGTCCTGCAGCCAGCTTGAGAGCAGGTGCTCCTCGCCGAACTGGACGACCACGATCCGCACCTCATAGCGGCCGGCCTCAGCCAGCACGGGGAAGGCGCCGAGGATGTCGTCGTGGGATGGGCGGCTGTCAAAGTCCTGCTGTGCCAGCCAGCGTCCCTGGTCGGCGTGGTCGTGGATGTGGACCCGGTAGTGCTTCATGTCTGCTCCTGCTTGTCTGCTGTCTCTGCCCCCAGCCTGGCCGGGGGATCCACTATTGTCAACAGATCCAGCCACCTGGATGTTCCTGGCGATGTGGTTGGCTGCCGCCCCGGTGGCAGCGAGACCGGGCTCAGAGACGGCCGAGGCAGCCAGGGCCGCTAGGCGCCTGGCTGCCTCGACAGCCTCGGGGTAGGTGGTCACTGGCCTTCCTTGGGCGCGTGCATGGCGCGCTCGTGGTGACCGCCCTTGGGGCAGTCTGGGTTCCACGACCAGGGCTGGACCTTGACGACGCACCATGCGTCGTGCCGGGCCTCGTACTGGACCTGCTCCCCGCACTTGTCGCAGGGACCACTGCCACGGCCGGGGTCGGCGATCAGGTCGAGCCGGGGCGTGGCGTTCGGGAAGTACCGCTTGACGCAGAGGTAGCCGAGGTGGTGCTCAGGCGGCTGCGGCTTGGCGGGCGTCTCCCGGTGGTGCATCTTGGCCGCGAACTCCGGGTCGAAGCTCAGGGTCTTGCGCTTGCCCGCGATGTGGCCGATCAGGGCCTGCTGGGTGTCGAACACCTTGCGGCACGAGCACTTGTACTCGTCCTCGTCGCCCGGCTTCCAGAACACGGCGTTGGACACGTTGCGGTCGATGCCGTCGGGCGAGTAGCTGTGGTTGAAGTAGCGGTAGACGCTGCGCACCCACAGTTCCGACATCTCGGCGTGAGCGGCGGCGATGATCCGCTTGGCCCGCTCGACGCTGGCCTTGGGGTAGTAGCCGCCCTCGTCCTCGGCCAGCGACTCGATACTCATGATCGTGTCGGGCCCGCTCGACCGGTTGGTACGGGGCTTGCCCCTGCCCGAGGAGTGGTAGCCGTATATCGAGTAGCTCAGCGCGGCGTTGCCGGGCGGGCTCAGGAACGAGCCGGACCCGGCATCCTTGCCGGTGCGGAACTGGTAGACGGCCTCGATGCCCTCGCGCTCGACCTCCTTGGCCGTGATGCCGGCCTTGGCCAGCGTGGCGATGACGTCCTCAAGGGTCGCGCCCTCGGCGTCCTTGCCGCGCACGATGATGCGCCAGGACTGGACGTCGCCGACCCGGAAGTTGGCCGGCAGGTGCTTGGCCACCTCGGCCGGGGTCGGGTGGACGGGCTCGCTGCGGCGGTCCCAGCGGTAGTTGGTCTCGACGCTGGCCACCTTGTCGGCGGTCAGGTCGGGGGCCTGGTCTGTCATGTCTGCTCCTTGTGTCTGGGTCTCATCATTGTCAACAGATCCAGGCGCGCGGATGTTCCCCGCGATGGCGTCGGCGGCGTGGCCGGCGCCAGCGAGGTCGTCGTCTGAGACCGCAGAAGCGGCCGACGCCGCCAGGCGCCGGGCCGCTTCCACAGCCTCTCGGTAGGAGGTCACAGGTCTTCCACCAGCTTGCTGCTGACGTCCACCTGCATGCCGACCCGCGTGCCGGGCCCGCGCAGCTTGCCCTTGGTGGTGATCTGCACGCGGGTGATCCCGTTCAGGCCCATGCCGTCGGGGTTCTCGTGCTCAGCGATCACGATGCCGAACCACTCGCCGCCGCCGCGCTCCTCGGGGATCCGCACCCGCACGTGGCGGGTCGGGCACTGGTCGGCGCGGTGGTAGCTGTGGGCGGTCACCTCGGTGATGTCGCCGTAGCTCCGCAGCCCGTACTTGACCGGCACCCGGAACTCGTCCGGCCGGGTGACCCAGGTCTGGGTGCGCCCGTTGCGGCGCCACTCGAAGATCTTGCCCGCCGGCTCGTGGTTCTCGTGGAACGTGTCGGCGGTCAGGGCGTCCTGCTTGGTGATCATGTCTGCTCCTCGTGTCTTGTGCTTGCGGGGCTCGGGGCGGGCCTTGTGCTCCTCGTAGATGGCCGAGGTGGTCATGCCGCACCACTCGCAGCGGCCGGTGCCGGGGGTGTAGTGCGGGCCGTCTCCGGTCACGCAGTTCCACGCCGGGGCGGTCCGGTCGAACAGCGCCTGGTCGATGGGCCTGCGCTCGCTGGCCATCTCGGCGATCACCTGGTCGGCCACGGCCCGCACCTTGCCCTCGGGGTCGCCGGCCTCGAACTCGCGCTGCAGTTCCGAGGGCTCCTCGATGCGCCGCGCAACGGCCCAGCCACACGGGTCGGTGGGGTTCTCGCGGTCGCCGTCATCGAGGCACTCGACCGCGATCACCACGTAGGTGCCGGGGGTCTCGCGGATGTGGTCCTCAAGCGCGCCGCCGACGAACTCGCTGGGGTGCATGATCAGGCCGGCGTAGCCGTACTGGCCGGTCCAGCCCTTGAGCAGTTCCCAGCCCTGGCGCCGTGCCTGGTCCTCGAAGTCGGTCTCGTGCTGGGCCAGGATCTGGCCGTCGCTGGTCGTCTCCATGATCAGTTCGGGCGCATAGACACCGGGCTTGGCGCTCGATATGGCGCCACCCGCGTGGACCGTGACCGGGTGGTCGAAGTCCATGATGTCGTTGAGCGGCCGATCCGCGTTGCGCGCGGTCTCGACGTGGAAGGCCATGTTGGCCTCGGCGATGCCGGTCTCGGCGATCGACGAGGTCTCCCGGTGGCCGCACTCGCACTGGATGAACACCTGGCCCAGCTGCGTCTCGCGGCCGGCCTCACGGTGGGTGGTGTGCATGACTGCTCCCTGCTGTCTGCTGTCTCTGTCATTGTCAACAGTAGCAGGGCCCTGGACATTCCTGCCGACGGTGTCGGCCAGGGCGGTGATGTCGCCGATCCGGCCGAAGTCCACCACCCCGGCTGCCTTGGTGGCGAGCCGGCGCGCGGTCTCGACCACGTCCTCGTAGCGGGGTTCTGGCATCGTGCTCTGCTCCTTGATCTCCTCGCGGCACAGTGGGCACCGCCTGGTGGTTGAGTGCTGCTTCAACTGGCGCTCGCGGTTGCGGTCGCCGGCCTCGGTGTGGACCACGGTCCAGCCGATCATCTGGGCCTCGGCGAGCGCGAACAGGCGGTTGCGCCGCCCGCGGCGACCGGCGAGCCGGTCCTCGACCTCGCCCTCGGTCCACCCGGTGTAGTGCCTCGGCCAGTGGGCCTCGGGCGCCGCTGTCTTGATCGGGCGGTCGAAGTGGACCGTGTAGATGGTGCCCATCTGGCCGCTGCCCACCGGGGCGGTGCGCGCGGGGCGGCCAGAGGGCGGGAAGGTCACTCGCCATCGCCACCGTTCAGCGCGGCCAGCACAAGCTCAGTGACGCGGCCGGTCTCCTCCTCGGCGCGGTCGCGGTTCTCACGCCGGATGGCAGGCACCTGGTAGTGCTCGATGGCCTCGCGCAAGATGGCGTCCATGGTCGGCACAGGCAGCGCGTCGGCCTCGGCCTTGCCCTCGTCATCGAGGAGTCCAGCCTCGTCGGCCTGATCGCGGGTGAGTGCGATCCGGTCGAAGCTGATCTCGGCGTCGTAGTAGTCGCGGGCCCAGGCCAGCACGTCCTTGGTGGTCGAGTCCGACATGATCCGGCCGTGCCGGTCCCAGTCGGTGATCCGCAGCACCACGGTCGGCATGTCGCGGTAGGAGGCGCGCTCAGCGAACGCGCGCTTGCCCTTGAGCCCGTCGAACCCACCACCGGAGTAGACCGGCACCCCGTAGGGCCGGGCGATCCGGGCCAGCCGGCCGATCAGGCCAGCGGCCTCGACCAGCACCTCAAGGTAGACCGGCTGGCCATTCTGCGGATCCCATCCGATGGCCGGGTTGCGGATAGAGTCCAAGATCGACTCGACCCGGTCCTCGGCGGTGTCGTTGGAGTAGTAGGGGCGGTTCGGGTCTGGTGCCCGCGTGTCCTCGATGTCATCCTCGTCAACGAGCCCAGCACGCCGGGCGAGAGCCAGCGTGGACCCTACGTGGGTGAAGCTGACCTCCATCTCATTGACGCGCCGGTTGTTGCCGCCATGGACCTGGCACTTACCCTCGCCGGTCGCGGCGTGGTCTCCGCGGACGCACCACATCTGCGGGCGCTTGGTGTAGATCAGCCCGCGGCCCATGCCGTGCGGGCGCAGGTCGTAGAACAGGCCTCGCGGAGACCGTGGCAGGGTGCCCTCTCGGGAGTGCTGGGCGAGCCGGTCGAGGATGTCATCGAGCAGGAGGTTCTCCCAGTGCGAGGGCGGGCGCCAGTCGGCTGGCAGCGGGCCCTTGGGGCGCTCACCCATCGTGGTGCCCCCGGTCTCCCTCGGGGTGGTCCGGGCAGCCCACCCGGTGGGCGCCAGCCTCGTTGGGCAGGCAGCCGCACGGCCACAGGTGGCAGGTGTGCTCGCTGCACTGCCGCAGATCGGCCAGGGGCCGGCCGCAGGCCTCGCAGACGTACCGGACGGCGGGCGTCTCGGCCCGCTCCTCGACGGTGGCGTACCGGATGGAGAGCCCGGTGCTCTCCGCGTTGCGGCGGGTGTACCCCCGGCCGGCCCATCCGGTCAGTTCGGGATAGGTCACTTGCCCACGCTCGCTTCCCACGCTGTCTCGGTCTCAGGGTCGTAGTCGGGTCCGACAGTTCCGGGGACGGGACGCCCACCGGTCGGGTCGGGCACGGCCACCGAGGGCGGGGTGCCTAGCAGGATCCCATCCACCAGCCGCAGCGCGAACCTCTCGGCGGCTTCCATGTCGGTGGGGTATGCGGACACCGCGAGGTGGGTGATCACGCGGGCCAGGTCTTCGTCGCTGAGCTTGTTGAGCGCTGTTGCTGTCATGGGTCTCAGTCCTTGCCTCTGTCTCGTGTCTATATGTCAACAGTCTAGCGGGCGGCCCCGACATTCGGAACCGCCCGCCAGATAGTTGTGGGTACAGGTTTTACAGGGGCCTGCCGATGGGCTCCTGGTCCATCATGACCCCGTGCTCGCGCAGGAACTCATCGGTCCACCCGCGCTGCTCGCGGACGGCGTTGAGCTTGTCCAGGGCCCACTGGGGGAACTCCCTGGCCCGGCTGCGCTGCACCCCCACCGACCCGTCGGCCTTGTAGGCGTAGCCATTCAGGAGGGCCGGGTACAGCGGGCTGCCACGGTAGGCGGCCCACTGGATCCGGTCCGGCCGGATCACGAGCTTCTTCCGGCCGTGGACTCCCTCGGCCGGGGTGTCCGGCCACGACGCGCTGATCGTGGGCCGGATGACGATACGGAACTCCTCGCTGTGGTAGGTCTCGACGGCGTCGTCGCCGTGCTGGTCTTCTGTCGCTGGCATCTGCCTGCCTCCTTCTCTCTCAATGCCTCAAGGCCGGACCCCCGCAGGGATCCGGCCTCGTGACGGTCAGACCGACCACTCGACTCCGGGCGGCAGGCTGGCCAGCAGTTCGGTCCAGTCAGCCTCCCAGATCTTCTCGCCGGTCTGCTTGTCCTCGGGCGTGATCGGCACGTCGAGGTTGTCGGGCTGGTCGGCCAGCATGACGTAGCTAGTCTCGGCCTTGGGCCCGAAGTAGCCGGCGTCACCCTCCATCGGCATGATCACGAGGCCGACCACCTTGTTGTTGAAGGGGTCCACCCGCGCGACCACGCGCATCGGGATGTCCACGCCGACGATCCGGCCGGCGGTCAGCTTGCGGTAGAGCCGCAGGGCCTCCTGCACGTCGTCGGTCTGGCCGAACACGGTCTCGCCGTTGGCCCACGAGACGGTGAACCGGGGGCCCTCCATCTCGCGCCGCTCCGGGTCCGGGTGCTCGACCCAGATGCAGACGTCGGTCTCGTTGGCCTGGCTGCCGAAGCACGGGCAGGCGTCGTTGTGCCAGGAGACGTCTTCCAGGCCGGCCTCGCTGAGGATGGCCTCGGGGACGTCGTAGGCCGCGCCGAACTGCTCGATCCAGCGGAAGGCGTGCTGCGTCATGTCTGCTCCTTATGTCGTGGTCTACTATTGTCAACAGTTCGGAGGGGCCCGGCATTCCCTGGGCCCCTCCTCGCTGCTCACTTCGCCGCAGGCACCTCGGCTGCCCGGTTGGTCCCCAGCAGGGTGTCGTACACCTTGATCAGCGCGACGATCTCGGCGCGGTGCGGGTCGCCGGGCTCCTCGTACAGGTCGTCAATCAGCGCGTCCTGGTTGGCCGCGCACAGGCTCTCGACCGTGAGGTCTTTGGCCTCGCCCCACGTGCCGCCCGCACCTGCCTCGCGCTGCATGGCGAGCAGGACCGCCGCCGCCTGCTCTGGCGTCATCGGTGCGGTGCTGGCAGCGGCCGGCCTCGGGAACATCTCGTCGCTGACGGTGACCGGGTAGAGGGCCTCGACGTCCTCGATCAGATCCACCTCGACGTCCTCGCGCACGGCCCGGACGGTGTGGATCCGGCTGGCCTCCTTGGCCTCGGCGTCGGGGTAGCTCACAACCACCTGGACCCTGTTGGTGAGGAGCTTGGCCTCCTGCACCAGCATCTGGTGGACCCGCTCGATGACGTTGTTGACCAGGTCGTGCCCGGCCTCGTCGTCCTCGCCCGGCAGGGCCAGGTCGCCCATGGCGTCGATGACCCACATGTTGGCGTCCCGGTAGTCGTGCAGCTTGCCGAAGTCGCCGATGTCGCGGGGGATGTCCTTGAAGCCCTCGGTGTGCGGGCTGTCCATGTCGGCGTGGATCATGGCCAGCACGCGGGTGGCGTAGAACTCCACCCGGTCCTCGTTCATGGCCACGTCCATGTCGCGCCCCCAGGCCACCACGGTGGCCTCTGGGCGCTCAGCCGGGGGGTTGTCCATCGGCTCGTGGACGTCGGACCGCCACAGGATCGTGCGGTTGTCGTCCAGCCGGCCGGACCAGACGCCCGAGGGCTCCCAGTGCCAGCCCACGGGCAGGGGCCCGTTGGCTGCCTCGGCCGCTGCCTTGTTGGGGCAGTTGTCCTGGCCGCAGGTGAGCCCGGCCTCAAGCTCCTCGTTGGTGCAGCCGCAGATCTCGACGTCCTCGGACGTCCCGGCCACCGGGACGATGCCCATGGCCTCCTCGCATGCGGCGCATCCGCCGTCGGTGCGCGGGTAGGCGCTGTGGTTGCACAGTTCGAGGTGGTGCTGCGCGTCCTCGCTCACGGCGCAGAAATACTTGCCAGCGGGGACCGCGCCGGGTGCGGTGCGGTAGGTGTCGGCCTCCTCGCCCTCGCCCATCACGAGCGGCTGCAGGCAGTCGGCGCAGTTCCTTGATGCCATGTCCAGGTCTCCTGTCTCTTGCCCTCAACGCTATGCGGAGGGTCTGACATTGTCAACAGATGCGAGAGCCCCGGCATTCCCTGCCGGGGCCCTGCGGGTGGTGCTCAGGCGTCCACGCCCATGGCGGCGGTGAGCACCTCGACCAGCACGTTGCGGTCGTTGACCTCGTCCTCGGGACAGGCCACCGTGACCAGCGCGCCGTACAGCGTGCGGATCTCGTACTGGGTGAGCACCTCGGCGACCTTGGAGCCCCGGTAACGGTAGTTGCGGATCTTGCCGTAGCCGGCCCGGAATCCGCCGAGGTAGGCGGGCGAGCCGCTCACCGGGGGAGTGCCGATCAGGCGGCCCTTCTCCTTGCGGGCGCGTGCCTCGCCGGCCTCGAAGCCGGCCCGGTAGTCCTCGGTCTCCTTCTCTGCCTTGCGCTCTGCTGCTGTTGCCATCTGTCTCTCATCTCAGGTGGGAGGGCTGGAACTTCCGGCCCTTGCCGTCGTGGCTGACCCTGGCCTTGAGCACGGCCTCGTCGGCCTCGGCCAGACTCATCCTCTGGTGGATCATCAGGTGCCGGACCGCCATCAGGTGGTCCATCGCCTTGGGCAGTGGGCCCTCGAACGGGTGCTCCTTGCTGACCTGCTTGCCGGGTGCCTTGAGTGTGATCGTCGCGCCCTTGCCGTCGTTGGCGACGGGGGTGGGCACGGCAACCAGGTGCCGGTCTGTCTGCTGTCTCATGCTATTGTCAACAGTTCAGGAAGCCTCGTTGTTCCTGCGCCTGTCCAGTTCAGCCTGCACCGCAGCCCGCACGTGCGAGCCGGGAACCGGGCAGCCGTCGGCGGGGCGGGCGTCGAGCCGGCCGTCGCAGTGCCCGCACCTCGCCAGCGCGATGTGGACCACCACCGCGCCCCAGGGGACACGGTGGCGCATGGCGAAACTGCCGCTGCCGGTCTGCACATAGACGGCCTCGTCAATGCCGTACTCGACCGTGCCGGTCTGCAGCGGGCGCCCACCTGGTGGCTGCCAGGTGATCGTGTCGCCGGTCCTGACCTTGCCACGGTCCTCCCAGCGGAAGACGTCAGCCATCACGCCGCCCCGGTGTGGCTGGGCTCGGGCAGCTGGACGTCCTGCACCTCGACCACGGCACCGGACACGGTGGCCCGGCGCCGCGGGCGCGGCACCAGCCAGCCCTTGTTGCGCGGGCCGGGCACGCCGGACCGGGCCCAGGTGACCCAGTGCTCGGTGTCGTAGACCTTGGACGGCTTGCGGCCCAGGGCCGGCACGTCGGGCTCAGCGTCCACCGGGGCGGGCGGCGTGGCTCCTGCCTTGTTGCGGGTCTGCCGGGCGTCCCAGACCTGGATCTGGCGCCGGTCGAACTCGCGGCCTCCCGGCCAGATGTAGGCGTTGTTCAGCGCGGTGGCGACCGCCTGGAAGCCTCCGATCATGGTGCCGCCTCCTTCTCTGCCATCTCGGCCGTCTTGATCATGCGCGGCCGGGACATGCCCAGGCTCCGCAGCCTCTCCTCGGCCCTGACGTACAGCACGCATAGCTCAGTGGTGCTGAGCCCCTCGACGTTGCTGTTCGAGAGGGCCCCGCTGTGGACGGTGGTGAACACCACCTCGTGCTCGTGGTTGGTGTCGTCGTACTTGGGGTCTCGGATCTCGATCACCCGGTCGGCTCGCATGTCCTCTCCTCCTGTCTCTCCTATGTCAACAGTACGAGGGCCCGGACGCTTCCGCGACCGGGCCCTCGGGTGCTCTGGTTATTCTCCTTCCGGGTGCAGCGGGCAGCCGGGCCCGTCGTGGACGATCTCGCCCAGCTTGGTGTCGAGGTGGCCGTGGCACTTGGTCACGTGCTCAGCGTCCTCGGCTGCGGCGCGAGCGGCCTGCTCGACGCTCTCCCAGCCGTAGTAGCCGCAGCACGAGGCCACGACCTCGTCGTCAACCGGGTCGATGATCGCGTAGCAGTAGACATCGCCGTTGACGTAAGCGCCATAGGTCTCGACGTCGCCCGCGACCAGGCCGGCGGCAAGCTCGCGGTCGGCCGTGGTGCCGGTCCACTCGCGGCCCTGGGTCTCGGCCCACATCGTGCGGGTGACGTAGGCCACGCCGCACTGTGCGGAGTCCCAGCGGTCGGCGAACGGGTAGGTCCGGTCGCCTGTCTTGAAGGCGATGCCGCTGTGGTCGTACACCCAGATGGGCTCAGTCCAGACGATGTCGGCCTGCGCCTTGAGGTACTCCTCGACCTCGTCCCAGCCCTGCGCTAGCAGTTCCTTGCTGATCGCGTAGTCGTTGGGGAAGTCGTAGTGGCGACCCCACATCACCAGGCCGCAGCCGGGCGAGTCGTCGTCACGCGGGGACATCGGGTCGTAGTCCACGTCGATCTCGACCGTGAACCCGTTGATGGTGCTCTTGTCCAGCGTCATGCCGCCACCACCTTGGTCTGACCCTTGTACCGGATCATGACCTTGAGGTTGGCACCGTCGGCCTCGGCCTTGCTGATGTAGCGGTGGTAACCGAGGGTCAGGATCTCGAAGTCCTTGCCCGCGGCCCAGTCGGCCTTGGCAGCTGCAGCTGAGTTGTAGTCCCGGCCGTAGGCCCCGGACACGGTGATCGTTTCCACTGTCGTCTCCTTCTGTCTCTATGCCCACCATACTCGTGGGGTACGACATTATTGTCAACAGATGCGGGCCCCTGGATG
Organism: Streptosporangiaceae bacterium; assembly: GCA_035631375.1. Classification (GTDB taxonomy): domain Bacteria; phylum Actinomycetota; class Actinomycetes; order Streptosporangiales; family Streptosporangiaceae; genus JAJYUU01. The sequence continues at coordinate 19,717 of DASQIW010000195.1, read as the reverse complement.
TTCCGGGCAGCACAACGCCCCAGCGAGGAAGCAGGGCCCCTCGCCGGGGCGCTGGCTGGCCGCTACTGGGCCCAGGGCGGGATCGGTGGTGCGCCACCCTGGTCCGCGGGCTGGCCCTGCTGCTGGCCGTTGTACTGGCCCGGCGCCGGCGGCTGCGGCGGGGGCATCTGCTGGGCAGGCGGGCCAGCGGCGGGCTGCTGCGGAGCGGCGTACTGCTGCTGCTGCGGAGGAGCGGCGGGCTGGCCCGGCTGCTGCTGCGGGGCGAACTCGCCCATGCCACCGGGGTGGCCGGGCACCTGCTGCTGACCCTGCCACTGCTGGGCCGGGGGACCGGCCTGGCCGTATCCAGGCGGCGGTGGCTGCTGGCCGGTGCCGACCGGGTTGTACGCCATCTGGCCACCCACAGGCTGTGGAGGCTGCTGTGCATAACCGGGCATCGGCGGGCCAGCCGGGCCACCGGGGTAGGCGCCCTGCTGCTGCTGCTGGACCGGGGGCCCGGCCTGCTGGGCGGGGGCGCCGGCCTGGCCGCGCTGCATGCGGATCCCGCGGACCTTGCTGTTGCCCCAGTCGGCGTCGTAGACGACCTCGACCTCGACGTGCCGGCCGATCACCATCGGCGCGGCCTGCTCGAAGCTCATCGCCGGGCGGCCCGTGGCCGGGTCGGCGTTCCAGAACGGCTGGCTGCCGGCCGGGTCGCCGTACTTCTCGCCCACCGGCACGCCCATCGCCCTCAGCTTGCGGAACAGAGCGGCGAGCCCCTTGGTGTTGTCCTGGCCGTCGTTCTGCTTGAGCGACATCGAGAGCGTGGTCGAGATGATCTTGCCCTCATTCGGCGTGCCGGGAGCGAACTTGAACCGGGTCTTCCAGGCCTCCTTGTCGCCGGCCTGCGTGGTGCCGTAGGCGTTCTCGACCACCTCGGCCGGCCACCAGCCCTCGACGTAGGAGGCACCGCTGGCATCCCCCAGGTCGTAGGCCTGCTGCCAGAGGTTCTGCCCACCGGGTGGGCCGTAGCCCTGCTGCTGGGCCGGACCGTAGCCCTGCTGCTGCTGCGGGGGGTAGCCCTGCTGGTACTGCTGCGGGGCGTACTGCGGCGGGCCCTGCTGGTAGCCCGGTGGCGCCTGCTGCTGAGGCGGGTAGCCGCCCTGGCCGGCCGGCGGGTACTGCTGCGGTGGGTATCCCACTGTCTTCTCCTTCTCCTTCTATCTCGTTGCGAGAACGTGCTGGACCATGGATTCGACGGTCCACCCCTGCACCATGCCGGGGTAGCCAAGCTGCATATCGTAGGGCAGCCGGCCCCAGAGCCGGTCGCCGGTCTCGTAGTCCTTGCTGGGCCCGGTCCACATCCGGTGGGTGCCGTCGTCGGCCGCATAGACCCAGCCCTCGATGTCGGGCACGAACGGCACCACGTCGCCGCTCTGCCCGTGCAGGTAGGGGCGCCACTTGTTCCGCTTGTAGTCCCAGTGGGTCGGGCAGACGTAGGTGACGGCCCAGACCCGGTTGGTCGGGTGGGTGAGCAGATCCTTGAAGCCCCAGACGATGCCGGTGGTCTGCTTGAGCAGCACCCCCCAGTCGTCGCGCTCCATCTTGTTGTAGCCGCGGCGGGCCACCTCGATGCGGTGCTGGATCGAGGGCACCGAGTCAACGCTGATCGAGTTGAAGGGATGCTGCCCGCGGTCGAGGATCTGGCGGGTGACCTCAAGGGTCTGGAAGTCCTTGACGTGGACCACGGCGGTGTCCCATGACCCGTCCCAGGCCGGCGGGGTCTGCCGTAGCGGATCCCAGACGATCTTGCGGGATGGTGTCCACTTGGCCGCCTGCTCGACGTCCATGCAGAGCACGGGGCGCGGCCCCGTGTCGGCCAGCGATGACTTGCCGGCCTTGGCCCATCCCTGGATCAGCAGGCACAGGCCCTGCAGTAGCTCCTGCGTCTGCCCGGCCTGGTGGCCGTTGGCCTGCATGCCGTAGGTCGCAGCAGCTAGCTGCTGCTGGGTGTAGGGCTGGACGGTCAACGTCTGCTCCTTCTGCCTGTAGGCACAGCCTACCCGGAGGTGCCGACAAGCTCGGCGATCTGCTCGGGCAGGCTCTTGCGCTCATAGCGGGCGTAGGGGTCACCCTGCACGAACCGGCCGCTGGTGAACAGCGCGTCGATCCAGCCGAGGCCCTCGTCCATCAGCTGGCACAGCCCGGTGGCGTAGGGGCATGACCAGGTGCAGTCGTGCTCGATCCACGTCGGCTTGGTCACACTGGACTGGATCCAGTTGACCCGGACCCAGTCGGCCTGGTCGAGGTGCCCGCCACGGGCCCCCGCGGCGTCGAGGCTGTTGCGCGCGAACATGATCTCGTGGACCGCCTGCTGGACGCCCAGCAGGTGGCTCGCCATGATCTCGGGCGTGTGCCGGAAGTCGTTGCGCATGTAGTAGGGCGGCTTGGAGTTGGGACCGCGCTTGACCGCCTTTAGCTGGTTGACCTTGCCGCCCAGCACCAGGGGCAGGCCCTCGACCACCTGGGCCGGCTGGCCGAGGACGGGCGGCGGATGGCCGGCCGCGAGCCACTGCATCAGCGAGTAGAACCGCATCTGACCATCCTTGCGGATCTCGTGCTGCTCCTTGAGGGTGCTGCGGCGCTTGTGGTCGAGGAACCCCAGCAGACCGCTGTCGGCGTCCTGCCAGACCATGTCCATCTTGGCCCGCAGATCGACGGCACCTTCCCAGCCGGGCAGCGGCACGCGCACCTCGCGCTCGACATCCACGATGATCATGCCGTTGTCGCAGCCCTCGCTCGCCACCCATTCCGGGTAGCCCTCAACGATGATCTTCGACATCTCGTGCTCAGCCCGGATCGCCTTCTCGTCGTCCGGGTAGTGGTCGAGCACCGCACCGTAGAGCAGGTCGATCGTGCGGCCGGGGTCTAGGTGGTCCGGCCCGTACCAGTATTCGAGCGCGGTGTGGATCCGGGTGCCCTGCAGCCGGGCCGAGGTCGGCCGCTCGTTGGCTGGCAGGAGCCCGAAATACTGCTCGATGAGCCAGGTGCGCCGGCACCGGTCCCATCGGAGGATCTCCGACCAGGAGATCCCAGTGGCTGCTTGTGTGGTCATGCCGCTTGCCTCTCTCTGCTGTCTGCTTCTGGTATCTCGCCCTCGGCGACATCCATGATCCACTGCAGCCGGGCCCGGTCACGCACGACCGTCTGGAAGCTCTCCTCCTTGCCCAGGCCCAGATCCCACAGCCGGGTCTCGACGGTGCCCGGTGTGATCATGACGATCCGCCGCAGCGCGGTCTTGCGTCCCCAGCGGTCCCCGCGGCCCTCCTTCTGTTCCCGGCCGACGTAGGCAGGGTCGATCTGCATCCAGATGATCCCCTCGGCCACGGGCAGGTCGATCGACTCCTTGCCCGCCTCGTTGATGAAGATCACCCTGGCATCGCCATTGTTGAACCGCTGGGCGGCCTCGTCCTTGGCCACGTAGTTCATGCCGCCGAGGATGTGGCAGGCCGGGATGTCCAGCTTGGCCAGTTCCTCCTCGGCCATCGCAGCCAGCCACGGTGAGTTGAGCGCGACGATCCACTGCCCGCCCTCCTCGCCGAGGAACTCGACCAGGTCGTCCACCTTGTGGCTGGGCTTGATCATCTCGACCTCGTCGCGGTGGATCCCGTTCGGATCCTCGCCGTCCACCTGCTTGATCATCGCCGAGGCAAGCTGGCACAGCCGGGCGAACTGCACCGCGCTGTTGTCGGGCACCAGGTCACAGTCCCGTAGCTCAGCCAGCCCGTCGCGCCTGATCTGCTTGTAGGCGGTCGCCTGCTTGGGTGTCATCGGCGGGTAGCGGAACTCCACCGGGCTGGGGCGTGGCTCACCGGGCCGGGCGATCTCGCGCGGGATCCGGCTGAACATCGTCTCAGTCACCCAGCGGAACGTGTTGTAGCGGGCCGGGTTGAGGCTGACCACCACCTTGCCCTTGCCCGCGAAGGCGAAGTCCTCGATGGCGTACAGCGCCAGGTGCCGCCCGCGGACCGGGAACCCGTCCGGGTCGAGACCGTGCTGGATCGGCCACAGGTCGGCGACCGAGTTGACGGTCATCGTCCCAGTGACCGCCCACACGTACTCCGGTGGCGGCGGGTGCTCATCGCGGCTCAGGTCGGGCCCGCTGTGGTGCATCAGCCACCACATCGAGCGGGTCTGCAGGCTCTTGGGGTTGGCCATCCGGTGGGCTTCGTCGGCGATGATCACCCGGAACGGGATCTCGTTGAACTCCTTGGGGTGGACCTGGCACTGGCCGTCGGTCTTGCCCATCTGCCCGCCGTGGTGGTCGCACCGGGTGAAGGCGGTGCCGGGGTAGTTCTGCAGGCGCGTGTGGTAGTGCAGGTTCTGCCAGATGATGATCCCGACGTCGGCCTCGCCCGCAGCTAGCTGGGCGATGGCCTTGCGCCGCTTGGCGATGCCGCCGGCGATCACCACGGTGCGTAGCTCAGGCGCCCAGGTGGCGAGCTTGCGCTGCCAGGCCAGCGGTGCCGAGTCGGGGCAGACCACCAGGGCGGGCGCGGCCTGCCCGGTCTGGTGCAGGATCCGCAGGCTCTGCACCAGCGGCGGCGTCTTGCCGTTGCCGCGCTCATCGCCGTAGATCCAGTGCTTGTAGGTCAGCAGCAGGTTGCACGCGGCACGCTGCGGCCCGGTCAGTTCGGAGCCCTCGATGTCCATCTCGATGAGCCGGCTGCGCAGCGGCTCAGGCGCGTCGGTGAAGTCACGGGCGCCGATCACCGCGGGCTGGCCCTGCAGGTCACTGGGGGGCAGGCCGACGATCGAGACCGCGCGGTCCCAGGCGGCCCTGGACCACTCCTTGAGGTCCGGCGACCAGGTGATGGGCTGCTGGGACCAGATCTCGTTGAAGGCCATGAATCCCGGCCAGGTGAGCGGCACCCGCCAGATGTCGTCGGCGCCGATCGAGCAGCCGGGGATCTGCTTGCACAGCGGCCACTCAGCCCGGCTCGCGCCGATGGCCAGCACCGGCATCGAGGGGTCGGCGCTGCGGTCAATCGCTGCCCAGGCCATCGCCGATCACCCCGCTCCCGATCACGAGCCGCCAGCACCGGGGTGTCTCGACGTCATCCACGAGCACGACCGGCAGGTCCGGCCGGATCACGGGGGTGGGGCTGAGCACCTCGGCGAACGATGGCTGCACCATACGCTGCAGGGCCGACAATGCGGCCACGCCCATCTCAAGCCGGCTCCCGTAGGGGAACTGGCCGTCGCCGGTCAGCTGGAAGACCCGCGCGGCGTTCTCAGCGGCGTGGACCATGTCGGCGAGGTCAGCCTGCTCCTGGGTGACGCCCTGGCACATGACCATCAGGTGGTGGTCCATGGTCCAGTGCTGGTGCTCAGGATGGATCCCCATGTTCCCGCACGCCGGGCGGTATAGCTCAGCCATTAGCTAACCGCCTGCAGCTTGGCCCGCTGAGCGATCTTGAGGCGCTTGCTGATCTGGACGCGCAGCCGGTCCTCCTGCAGGTGGTGCAGGTAGCGGCTGTCGGCTCCGGTGCCCCGCAGCCCGAGACCGGTGCCGATGTAGTCGCGCTCACCGTTCAGCTGGCGGGTGTCCCACAAGGGTGTGCCCTCCTCGTCGGTGAGGATGCTCGCGTACCGGCCGCACTGGCGCTTGCACCAGTCGCGGATCTCGACCGTGCCGTTGGCCAGCGGAATCAGTTCCACACCTGGCGGCAGTTCCCCGCGGCGGGCCAGTTCGGCCACGCTGTTCAGGTGGTACTCGTGACGGCCGGTCCCGCGGCACAGGGCCCTGGCGGGGGTGTAGGCCTTGTTCTCGTAGAAGGCTAGCTGGTCGGCGTCGAGCCCGAGCCCATAGGCCCAGTGGCCCTTGTCTACTGCCATCTGTCTTGTCCCCTCAATCTTGGTCTGCCTAGATCCTATGCAGGTGTACTGACACTTTCTCCCCGATGGCCGGCGGGACGTTGCCTGATCGCATCATCCACTTGAGCATGTGGTGCGCCGCGCTCTGGGCGTCGTTCTTGCCCGGCACCCACCAGCCGATGTCGGCCAGCAGCTTGCGGTCGGCGGTCTTGGGCGTCATCTGCGGGCCCTCGGGCAGCACCAGGCAGCGGTACTTGCGCGAGACGTACCGGGCCACGCCGATCGGGCACAGCGCGTCGGCGGCGTTGGTCTGCGGCTTGTCCGGGCGCGGGGTGTAGCGCTCCCAGCCGATGGCCAGGGTGCCCCGGAAGGTCTGGCAGTACCACTCGATGCGCGAGCAGGCCTCGTGGAACTCGAACTCGTCGGCCTCGAAGCCACCGGACACGGCCTCGTAGACCGCGAGCCCGGTCATGCCACCGGGGTCGATCCAGAGCACCAGGGGGGCGATCACGGGTCAGCCCCGAAGTAGACGCGGATCTCCTCAGCGGTGGCGTGCCAGGTGTCACGGGCCTCCCGCCACCGTGTGGCCAGTTCGTCGGGCACCTCCCGGCCGTACCGGGCTAGTTGCTGCTGGTCGTATTCGAGCGCAATCTCGTCGCCCTCGATCGTGAGGAACAGCGCGGGGTAGGCCTCGTCCCAGTCGGCCAGCACCTTCACTCGTACTCCACCGCCATTAGCTCGCTCACCAGACACGCACCAGGTCATGCACGAGCACCGCCGGCTCGATGTCGTTGGGGGCACCGCGGGGGTCGAAGGCCTGCGCGCGGTAGTCCGGCATGTTGAGCACGTTCTGGCAGTACAGGCCGTCAGGCAGATCCCAGACCACGACCGCGCCGATCCAGTCCAGGCTCAGCGGTGTCACGGCCAGGCGCCGCATCGTGTTCCAGGTGCGGTACTTGAGGATGACCCCACCCATCGACATCAGCTGGGGATAGCTGTAGCTGCGGCTGATGATCGAGACCCAGCAGCACGGGCGCTCGGCCCGGCTGGCGAGATAACCCACGAAACTCAGCGAAGGCATGGGAATAAGCTGCATCCGCCAGGCGGCCTGCAGCTGGCCGGCCGCGATCAGGGACCGGTAGCGGTCCGCGGGGACCATGAACATCGGCGAGCCGTCGGTGTGCTCTTGCGGGGCGTAGTTGTGCAGCGCGGGGTGGGTCATTTCTGCCAGCGCTCCCGGTGGATCTTGGCCTCCCACAGGATGGGGAGCGGGAAGGTCGTGCGGTCGGTCAGGATCTCGGTGCCGGCCCGCGCGACCTCCTCGGCCTGCTCGATGGGCACCTCGGACAGGTGCTCGTCATGGATGTCGAGCCGCAGCATGTGCCCGAGCCCGGCCGCGTCCATGTGCAGCGCGCTCTGCTTGAGGATCTGAGCCGCTGAGCCCTGGATGCGGTAGTCAACGCCGGCGTACTCCCGCCCGCGGTCGAGCATCAGGTGGCTGCCGTACAGGGTGCGGATGTAGGGGCGTTTGGCCTGCTTGGCCTTGGAGATCAGCTGCATCGAGTTGCGGGCCAGGGTCGGGTAGGCGCTCTTGAACCCGTCGTAGATCGGCTGCAGCTGGGCCAGCGAGACGCCAGCGGTGATCGCCGCTGTCTCGGGCCCGGACCCGTAGGTCACGGCGTAGATCGTGTTCTTGGTGTGGGTGTAGCGGGGGTCGTCCTTGGCGATCTTGGTCTTGTAGATCCGCTCAGCGTTCAGCACGAAGAAGCTCTCGCCGGTCGCGTCACAGCGGGCGATGTCGGCCATTAGCTGCTGGTCACCGGAGAAGATCGCCGCCAGCCTGATCTCGATCTGCGCTGCGTCCCAGGACACGAACACGTGGCCCGGCCGAGGCCGGAAGGCACCGCGGATCATCGGGATGTCGCGGTCGAAGGTCTGCATCGGCGGTGAGGTCACGCTCGACCGCCCAGTGGCCTGGGCACCCACGCTGTGGATCGAGTAGTGGATCACGTCGTCCACGGCCATGTCGAGGAACTTCTGCAGATAGCGGTTGATGATGTCCTCGCTCTTGCGGGCGAAGCGCAGCCTTGAGATCAGGAGCGCGGCCTCGGGGTAGCGGACCTGGTATTCCGCCATCGTGTCCTTGTCGATCTTGGCCAGCCCGGTGGGTGTGCGCAGCGGCACCACCCCGGCGTCCTGCAGGGCCTCACCGACGCTGCGGTTGGAGGAGACCGACTCCACACCCCACTGGCCCCGCAGCCACGCCATGGCGTCGTTGAGCCAGGCCTGGGTCTGGTCTATCCAGAACCGGATATAGGGGACGTCGATCATCATCCCGGCGTTCATCATGTTGGCGCACAGCCGGGCGTAGGCGATCTCAAGGTCGTAGGAGGCGCCGAACTGCTGGCGCACCACCGGCATGTGCTTGGCCAGCAGGTGGCTGTTCAGCACGGGGTCGAGGGCGCCGTACATCCAATACTCAGGAAGATCATCGGGGACCGTGGCCCAGTCCCAGCGGTTCTTGCGCTTGGCCTCATCGAGCAGCCGCTCACCGGCCATCGCGCTCGGGTCGATGTCTCGGGCGGCTCGTGGCTTGAGCTTGAGGATGGCCGCTGAGTCCGCTAGCTGGCAGGCGATCTGGCCGTCGTCGATCTTGTGCCAGGGCAGGGTCAGCCCGGACTGGTTGTCGAGCACCAGCCAGTCGTAGGGCGCGTTGAAGAAGCCGATCCTGCCGGGCCAGCGGCTGAGCACCTCGTGGGCACCGCCCATCCAGGCGGGCGGGAACGCCCACCCGGTGCTGCAGTCGCCAAGCTGGGTCATGCGGTGGCGGTCGCGGTGGAAGGCGAGCCCGGCCGACTCAGTGTCCGCAGACAGCGGCCCGTTCAGCCGGCCCGAGGCCCAGCGGCGGAACTCATCGAGCTTGTCGAGGCTGGTCACGTGGTGAAGCTCGACCCCGTCGAGCAGCCCGCCGCGCACGGGCGTGGTCATGGTGTCAAGCGACATGGTCACACCGGCCGTTCCGGCAGTTTTCGCTGGCGATGGCGTTCGCCGCCCACCACTGCCTGATCGCATCCTGATCAGCGGCACTGACACTCTGGTAGTAGCGCCTGATGATGGGCACGATCTTGTCCCGGTGGTCAGCGGTCACGATCTGCCCGTCGGGCAGGGTGACATGGACGTGGTAGCTGCCCCTCCTGCTCACGACAGCTGCACCGATGCGCAGGAGACCACGGTCAGGTGCAGGATCTGGCGCTTGATGCGCTCGTGCTCGCCGAGAGGGCCCCAGTCCACGTCGGCCGCGCCCACGCCACGGCGCACCTGCTCGACCGCCGAGGTCACCAGATCCTGGCGGTAGCGGGTGAGCAGCGGCCAGGGCGGCTCCTGCCGCTCGTGCAGGACGTACTGCAGGCCCAGGTGGGCGCTGTGGACGATCGTGGCGATCTCCCGGTCGTCCAGGTATCGGTGCGCGGTTGTATCCCGGTCGGCGGCGGTGCTCATGTCGTGCCCCTAGCGGTCGGAGGTGCGGGCTGGCCCGCTGATATGGTCCCATCGCCAGGGCACTGGCGAGTTGTGTTACCGGTCACGGCCTGATGTCTCCTGTCTCTGGGCCCCGCTAGCGGGCCGGTCAGCCGATGCGCTCCACCGGCTGGTCAGCCGCCTCCCAGTCGGGGTCGTTGGTGGCGGCCTGCTCTAGCAGATCCTTGACCGGCTTGGACACCACCGTGACCTTGCGGCCACCGAACTTGGGGATGTTGATCAGCGGGTCAACCACCTGGGCTGGGGTCTCGCACCGGTCGATCGACCGGCGCACGAACTCGAATCGGATCACATCGTCGTTGGCCAGTTCCTCGGGCGGGAACGGCCGGCACTCATCGCAGGGCACGGCGTCATCGTCGTAGTGGAACCCCATGTCCTCAAGCTCATCGAACATCGCGCTGGCCGTGGTGCGGTCGCCCTTGGGCAGCTTGCCCGCGGTCCGGCACCGGGTGGGGTGGGTGTGGTAGATCCTCGACCAGGACTCGCGCACCAGGACGTAGGTGCCGTCCCGCAGCTTCCAGATGGAGTTGACCGACCAGCGGGTCTTAGGCTCGCTGCGCTGCTGCTCAGGGGCACCCATCTTGGTGGACACGCGGCCGATCAGATAGCCGGTGATCTCCACTGGGGGGCCGATCCGGTTAGCGAGCGTCTCGCTGGTCAGGTCCACGGCTGCGGTGGTCACGTCGGTCTCCCCTGTCATCTGTCTTCGCCATAGAGTAGCGGACATCCTCACCTGTGCATTCCCGCGCAGGCCCCGCTTGCCTAGTGCTCACTGTAAGCTGGCACCAGACAGAGACAACAGGCCGAGACAGCAGGAGCCGCAGGTGGCCATCCCCGTAGGGTCGGTGTGTACCGGCACCGGCATGCTCGACCAGGGCGTCATGAGCGTCCTCGGCGGCGAGTTGGCCTGGGTCGCGGACAACGACCCCGGCAGTGTCAAGATCCTCAACTACCGGCTGCCGGATGTGCCCAACCTGGGCGATATCACCAAAGTGGACTGGGCCACAGTGCCCCCGGTTGAAATACTTGTAGCGGGCATTCCCTGCCAGCCAGCGAGTGGTGCCGGAAAACAGAAGGGAATGGCAGATGAGCGGTGGCTCTGGGGTAAGTTCACCGAAGCTATTGGCCGGATGGAGCCACGGCCCAGGGTGCTCGTGCTCGAAAACGTCCCTCGGTTGCTCACTATCAACGGGGGAGCCGGCATGGCCCAAATCGTCTACGCGCTGGCCGCGCTCGGCTATGTCTACCGCTACGGGCTTCTACGAGCTTCCGACGCTGGTGCCTGCCACAAAAGAGAGCGCTGGTTCCTCGTCGCCGTCCTTGCTGCCGACCTGCACGACCTCGAACAGCCACGGGAACACGGTGAACAACCGGGGCGAGCTACTGCTGCCGGGGGTGGTGTCCCAGCTGCTGCCGACGCCGGCGAGCTTCACCCAGAACGGGGGCGACCCGCACCTGACCCCTGGCCTCGCGGAGCACTATCGCCAGCACCGGGGCAACCTGATCGAGTGGGCGGCGGCGGTCCTGCTGCCGACCCCGCTGGCACGAGACCACAAGGGGAACAACACCCCGACGGGCTCACCGCACCACAGCCGGCCGGGCCAGAGGCGTGGTCCTGGCGAGGCGGGCCTGCCGCAGACCCTGCTGCGGCTGCTGCCGACGCCGCGGGCGGTCCATGGCTCGAACAACTGGGATGGCCGCGAGCGGCCGGGCGGGGAGGGCCCGAACCTGGGAACGGTGGCGCGGCTGCTGCCGACCCCCGAGGCCTCGGACGCGACGGGTGGCCGCAGGCCTTCGAGTATGGACCCCCACCGGGCGTCGGGGGCCAAGCGGTCGTTCCCGCTGGGGGCGGTGGTCCATCTCAAGCTGCTGCGGACCCCGATGGCGAACATGGGATCCAATGGGGGAGGCCAGCCAGCGAGCAAGCGGCTGGCGGGTGGCCACTCGCCCTCGGTCGAGGACCAGGTGATGGAGATGGCCCTGCTGCCGACGCCATTGACTGGCGAGGCCCGGCACGGCTCACCCAACCAGCACCGCAGCCGTGGGGACACGATGCTGACGGGAGCGGTCATCCAGCTAGTGGATGGCCAGCACCTGGACCAGGCACCCACCAGGGCGGCCAAGCTGATGTCAACCCCGAGGGCTTCCGATGGGGGATGGGAGGGCGAGGCGGGGACGCACAAGGGCCAGCGGGCGAGCAGCGCGGGCTGGGGGCTGAGGAACGAGACGCGCTCGCTAGTCTCGCCGCCTGGCCAGACTTCGACTGCTGGTGCCCCGATGAGCCCGGACGCATCCACACCCTGAGCGGCTACTGCTGCACCCCTCAGCGGTTCGTGGCCTCCTCGGTCGAGTTCATCGAGGACGATGACCCCGTGGCCACCGAGATGGCCTTCGAGATCAACTGGGCCGAATACTGGCCGGCGGTGCGCCGCTGGGAACTAGTCACCGGCCGGCCGGCACCGTGCCCGGTTGAGGAGGGCCGGAACGGCAAGCCGAGACTGTCGGCCCGTTTCGCAGAGTGGATGATGGGCTGGCCCGACGGCTGGGTGACCAAGGTGCCGGGCCTGACCCGCGGCGAGCAACTCAAGGCAATAGGCAACGGCGTGGTGACGTTGCAGGCAGCGATGGCTGTGCTGCTTCTGTACCAGCCGGTCGAATTGGAGACAGCAGAGGCGTAGACCATGACATCCCCGCACAACTGCCTGGACACCGTCCATCCCGCTGACGTTGAGCGGCTGGGGCTCGGTGCCGCCGCGCAGCTATACCAGGGCATGGGCTACGCCGTGCTCGGGCTGGCGGTCGGCGACAAGAAGCCGCACGAGCTATTTGAGCACGGGGTGGACTGGGCCACGCAAGACCCCCGTGTAATTCCATGGCTGTGGTCCAGCCACAAGCTCGCGGGTGTGGGCGTGGCGACCGGCTCGCGCTCCCAGCTAATCGTGATCGACCTCGACGTCAAGCACGGCATCGACGGGATCGCCGAGTTCACCCGCTGGTGGCTGGGTGATGACTGGGGCAGCCGGGCGTTCGTCATGGGCCAGGCGTTCCCCGGTGCCCCCGTAGCGGTCACCCCGTCCGACGGGCGCCACATCTGGCTGCGGCTGCCGCAGGTCCAGGCGCCGGACGGCTCGATGTGGCCCTACCCCTCGATCATCCCCACCCGCAAGGGCATCCTGCCCGGCGTGGACATCAAGGCCGAGGGCGGCTACGTGGTGGCGGCGCCCACCCAGATATGGGTCCACCCGCTTGAGGGCGGGCGCGTGCTGCTGCCCTACCGCTGGGCCCATGGCTGCCCGTGCTCTGTGCCCGAGGCACCGCCGTGGCTGCTGCAGTGGGCCATGACCGCACCGGGTGGCTACGGTGGCGGGTCCGGGGGCGACGGCAACTATGATCCGCTGCCCGAGCTTGAGGAACTCAAGATCAGCGGGCTCGCGCCGGGCTCGCGCAACGTCACCCTGCACCGGCTGGCCTGCTCGCTGTTCCGCCGCTACGGCACCACGCCGTCGGGTGTGCAGGCGGCCCGCGAGGAGATCGAGCAGGTGCTGGCCGCGACCTCGCGCGAGGGCGGGTTCGGCCGCGGGGAGATCGAGCGTGCCCTGACCAGCGCGCTGCGGTTCGTGCAAGGCTGTGAGAGGACCGAGGAAGAAGGATTCAGGGACTACGTGGGGAGCAGACAGCGATGGGGCGCCATCTCCTGATCGCCATGGCCTACGCCACCGCGATCGTCGCCTACGGGTGCGCGTTCTGGGTGCTCACCGCCTGGGCCTCTCACCTGCGCAAGGTCTACCTGATGCACCTCAACACCGGCTACGGCTGGAAGGACAGCCGCTACCTGGTGCGGCGCAAGACCCGGCAGGAGGCCGGTGAGCCCAAGCGCCACCGGGCGAAGAAGCGCCAGCCCGCCATCCCGCAGACCTCGCTGGTCAGGATCCTTGAACCGGCCGCTGAGGAGCACGAGGACGACCCCGCGGACTTCGCGCGTCCCGAGGAGGACGTGCGCAAGCACTACCCTGTGGGCCCGTGGCCACCTGGGCCGGACCTGATCCCGCCCGAGGACGCATCCGCTGACACCATGCCGGGGCAGCCGAGGCCGGCCTTCGACCCGGCGCACACCATGACCATGACCCAGCCCATAGACAGAGGAGAGCAGGCAGATGGCAGGACCGCTGAACTACACCACGACGATCGACGCTAACAAGACCGCCAGCGAGTGCATCGGGATCCTCGCCCGGCACGGCGCCAGCCGGATCAGCCTGGACCTGGTTGACACTCAGCCGTCCGGGCTCGCGTTCGGCATCGACACGCCAGCGGGCATGCGCTACTTCCTGCTGCCGGCCAACGCCGAGGGCGTCTACCAGGCACTGGGCAAGGCCTGGCGCAAGGGCTCCATCCCGCGGCGCTACTTCGACCGGGCACAGGCTCAGCGGGTGGCGTGGCGGGTGCTCAAGGACTGGATCGAGGCCCAGATGGCCCTGATCGAGGCCGAGATGGTCCACATCGAGCAGGTGATGCTGCCCTACCTGGTGGTGAACGACGAGGGCCAGACGCTGTATGAGCGCTACCTCGACCACGGGCGCCGCGCGCTCGAAGCCGCTGAGGAGCCCTCGTGAACTGGGTGGCCGGCCTGGAACTCGCCGGCGGCGTGATGACCGGGATCGTGCTGGCCGAGTGGCTGAACGCCCACCAGCGGTACAAGATCCCGGCCTACTGGGTGATCATCGCGGTGTGCGTGGCTCTGGCTATATGGGCGCTGCTGACCGGTGACCTGGTGACCGCTGCGTGGTGCGTGGCGATCATCACCATGTTCGGCTTCATCATCGAGGCACGGGCCAGGAGGCAGTCATGACGCTCAACCCACAGCGGCCGGGCGGCATCCGCGGCTCAGAACGATGGCGGGCCGGCGGCACCCAGCTGGACATCACCGGGCTCGACGCCGACACCTCGTGGCTGGCCGCAGCGGTCGAGCGGGCCACCGAGGGCTACATCGTGCCGCTGACCGTCAACGGGGTCGAGGTGGCGTGGATCACCCCACCTGAGCCGATGCCGCTGCCGCCCATGATGCGCAAGATGGTCCACGAGCGGCTGGGCATGCGTCCGGCCGCTCAGCGGATCGCAGAACGCCAGCCGAGAGGGGAAGACAATGGCGGCTGAGCAGCAGGGCGCCGGCTGGCTGATCGTCGCCCGCGGCTACCACAAGGACCGGCCAGAGTGCCAGGGCCACGACCGGATGATGCTGGCTGAGCAGGTGCGGTCGGACCCGCCACCCGAGTCGCGTGGCTGGGACTACATCGGCGAGATCGAGGGCGGTGGCCAGCTGTACGTCGAGCCGTCCTGCCCGCAGCACGGCAGGATGCACCTGGTGGACAGCGGCGAGCCCGGACTTGAGAGGTGGATATGCCAGGGCCTCGATGGCGAGGGCTGCGATGCTGCTGCGGCCACTTCCGGCCCGTCCACCGGCACTACCGCAGCGGGTCAGACTGCTCCCTCTGCCGATGCGAGCGGTTCAGGTGGCACTGGCTCCCGCGGTGGTGAGGCATGAGCCCGAGGACGCGCTGGCGGCTGATCTCAGCGGTGCTCATCGTGGTGGGCGCGATCGACGCGATGGGGTGGTGGTCCTGATGCGCAACGGCGTGCTGCGGGTGGTCACCCCCACGGCCTGCTTCGGCATGATCGTCCGCGACTGGGTGGTGGTCGAGGCCGCCCCCTACGCCAAGCGGTTCCTGCGCGAGTTCGGCCGGACAGCGCCGGTCCTTGAGGAGCGGCTGAGGGCCCGAGGCTACGAGGTCACCAGGTGGTACGGCTAGCGGGGGTAGAGTAGGCCCCCCAAGATGTAGGTACAGGCAGAAGGAGCAGACATGAGCGTCCTGAATAGCTCGGCGCTGGAAGCGATCCGGCGCGGTGACCAGTGGCTCGACGGCGAGGTCGGCCAGGCCTACAAGGAGCAGCCGCTGGCCCAGGACTACGCGCGGACCCTCAAGGTCATCGAGGAGATCGGCGAGACCCTCAAGGCGCTGATCCTCGCCACCGGGCAGAACCCGCGCAAGATGGCGAGCTACCGGCCGGCCAGCGAGACCGACCTGGCCGAGCTACGGCACATGCTCACCGAACTGGGCGACTCAGCGGCTGCGTGCCTGCTGGGCATCCAGCACTGGACCAAGGACACCGAGCAGACCGACGAGATCCTGGCACAGGCACTGGTCAAGGTGCGGAGCCGGGCCGAGGAGGCAGGTTACTGATGGGAACCGAAGGCAAGTACGGCACGATCACCACTGAGCGGGGTGACATCCCCGAGGACGAGGTGCTGTTCATCCTGCGAGGCCAGGACCGGCTGGCGCTGCCCACGATCCGGGCCTACCTGGACCTGTGCATCGCAGCTGGCTGCCCGCCGCACCACGTGGCCGGGATCCGCGAGGCGATGGAGTCGATGGCCGCGTGGCAGAACGCTCATCTCAGCCGTGTGAAGCGGCCGGGGGGAGAGTGGCCCTGATGGCGTTCTCTCAGCGGTTCGTGCTCCGCTCGACCGCTCCCGGCTTGCCGCCCGAGCGCGCGTGCGCCGGCTGCGGGGCGGTCGAGTTCGAGGTCACGCCGCCACCGGGTGAGCCCGCTGAGGCCACGATCATGACCCATGAAGATAACTGCCCGGAGGTGTCGAAGCTCACCAGCGCGGGGGCGTAGGTTAGGGCCTACGCTTCCCCGCTGGCGGTTCACCCTCACGACCACAAGGTTCCGCTGGCCTTCGGTTTTGACGGCCCTTGGCCCGCGGTGCCGCCTAGCAGGAACGGCGAGACAGATGATAGCAGTCATTGACCAGCGGTGCAGTGATGGCGGCCGCTGAGCGTGGTGAGGCCGGCACGTGGCGCTCCCTCGGGCTGTGGGACGGCGGCGAGCTAGCCCTGGTGGCGACACGGTCAAGCCTGCCGTACAACGACCTCACCACTGCTGAGTACCTGTCCCGTCTCTGGCCTGATGAGACCTACTACGTGCCTGGCGGTAGCCGCGGGCGCTGGCATGCCTGGGATGGCTGGTGCCTGCGGCCCGACCTCTCTCTCGCTCTCAACCGCCGCATCCACGGCTTCGCTCACTGGTACAAGCTGCTGCTCGACGCCGCTGAGCAGCGCATCGAAGTGCTGAGGGCACAGGCCGGCGATGACGATGAGGCCCTCAAGGCGGTGGCCAGGGAGGAAGCCAAGTGGAAGCCCTACACCACCTACGCAGCCGGCCTACAGAAGAACAACGGCCTGGGTAACCTGCGAGCCGTGCTGGCCGAAGTCCGCGGGGTCGATGAGTCTGTGCTGGCTGAGCGGTATCCCGACTGGGTCAACACCCGCAGCGGCCTGGTTTCGCTGCTGCCAGCCGGGCTGCGTGACCCGCAGATGACCGCTGAGGTCTACCGGAACTGGCCGGGATCTATGATCACCTACTGCCTCGACCTGCCCTGGGATCCGGCCGCTGACTGCCCGATGTACCGGCAGATGCTGTGGCGTGCGACCGGTGGCGTGGCCGAGATATATGAGCACCTGATCAAGGTGCTGGGTTACTCGATGCTGGGCACCAACCCCAAGCAGCTGATCTACTTCCTGCGCGGTGACACGGCCAGTGGCAAGTCCAAGCTGCTTGAGGTGGCCACCAAGGTGATGGGCCCGCTGGCCTTCCCGGCGCAGACCGCCCTGGTCGAGCAGACCCGCAACCAGCGCAACGCCCGCGAGGAGAACTCGATCCGCGGCATGCGCCTGGTGACGATCGCCGAGACCTCCTCGAAGATCCAGCTTGAGGAGGCACAGGTCAAGCGGCTCACTGGCCAGGATGAGCTTGGCGTGAACGAGCACTACGCCACGATGCAGCACCGCACCATTGTGTCGTGGCTGATCATCATCGCCACCAACCAGATGCCCAGTGTGGCGGCCTTCGACTCAGCGCTGCGGCGCCGGATCATCGTCATCCCCATGGGACCGCCGATACCCGAGAACCAGCGCAACGACCGCATCGTCAAGGAGATCATCGAGACCGAGGCCGCTGGCGTGCTCAATCTGCTGATCCAGGGCTGCAGGATGGCCATGGCGCCGGGCGGGCTCGACCTGCCCTCAGCGGTCAGGGAGGCCAGCGGCAAGTACGCCAGTGAGCAGGACACCCTGGCGGTCTGGTTCGAGGAGCACATCGACCTGGTGGCGGGTGTCAACGGCCACAGGGCAAGCTGCACGAGGCCGGAACTGTGGTCGAGCTACGACGAGTTCTGGCGCAGGGCGCCTCACATGGGGCGCAACGAGTTCTACGACGCCCTGGCAGCGGTGCCCGGTGTGGAGTTGCAGGGCAGGCTGTTCTACGGTCTCAAGCTCAAGTACGCCAGCGCAGACTGGACCCGCTGATGATGTTCGCCAGCCGCAACGGCGGCAGGATCATGGCCACGCCGGGGGCGCGGGCAAGCTGCCCAGCCTGCGAGTCGCTGGTGATCGCCAAGTGCGGGCAGATCGTGTCCTGGCACTGGGCCCATGAGAGCGTGGCCGATTGCGACGAGTGGGCAGAGCCCGACAGCGGCTGGCACCTGCACTGGCAGTCAGCGGTGCCCGAGGACCGGCGCGAGGTCGTCTTTGCACCGCACCGGGCCGATGCCGTGGCCGCTGACGGGACCGTGGTCGAGTTGCAGCACTCAAGCATCAGCACCGCTGAGATCGCAGAGCGCGAGAGCTTCTACGGCAAGCGCATGATCTGGATCTTCGACGTGGGTGATGCCTATGCCGCTGAGCGGCTGCTGATCCGGCCTAAGTCCTACCGCAACCCGCCGCCAGGTGCGCTGCGGGGTGCGTCGTTCCGCTGGAAGCACCCGCGCAAGTCGGTGGCCTGGTGCAGGCGCCCGGCCCTGCTCGACCTGGGTGACGGCGAGGTGCTGTCGCTGCAGCGGCTGTACTGCAGCAGGCCACCGCACGGTGGCTGGGGGTGGCTCTACAGTGCAGAGTTCGTGCGCCGGTGGATGTGTGGAAGTGCAGCTGCGGAGTCCGCTGCGCAGAGGCTGCAGGGAGGATGAGGTGCAGCAGATGTTGAGCAGAAACTGCAAATGTGTCTGCGGCAGCCTGCGGGCAGACACTTTTACAGTTCTTGCTCGGGATCAGCTACACGCGCGAGGGATGGGGGATCCCTATAGGAGAGATGTCGAGCAAAAAGTGAAGTGTAAGAGCCTGCGGGCAGGCTGCAGCAGTGTCTGCGGGCAGCGGTATGCTGCAGGCAGGCACGAGGGCCCGGCAGGGCCACGACCAGGCAGGACGGTCGCCCCCTGTGCGACTGCTGAGACCAAGGAGCAGACAGATGGCAACGTTTTCGCAGTGGCTGGTGGCACA
This sequence comes from Streptosporangiaceae bacterium, assembly GCA_035631375.1. Taxonomy (GTDB): domain Bacteria; phylum Actinomycetota; class Actinomycetes; order Streptosporangiales; family Streptosporangiaceae; genus JAJYUU01. Next base: position 995 of record DASQIW010000195.1, on the reverse strand, counting down.
GGAGTCAACTGGCCAGCCGTGGTCCCCGCTAGGGGCCCTCTGGCACGAGGCAGCCAAGCGCCGTCCCCGCACGTCAGGGACCGCCAGCGTGACAAAGTGGCTGGTCGAGCACGCGGAGGAGGCCCAGCTGACCGCTGAGGAGGCCTCTGCGGCTCTGGACGGCGCCAAGGCGGCCTTCGACGGGGCCAGAGGGCACCTGCAGGTCGCCCCGCTGCCTGCAGCCGCTGAGCAGCCTGAGCAGGAGCCGGGGCCCTCCGCAGCCCATCCCGCGAGCATGCCCGCGATCATGGCCAGCCTCGGCCGGATCGAGGAGAAGCTCGCCAAGCTCGTGGTGGACCACCGCAGGACCGCCCAGGGCGTCGGCGAGAACCACGCCCGCCTGGTGGCGGTCGAGAAGATGCTCGATGAGGCCGCGCAGGAGCGCGCACCCCTGCGCGAGCTTCTGGCTGAGCTAGGCGCCGCCGAGGCGACCGCGGACGCCGCCGACGAGGCCTACGCTGCGGGCGACCTCGACCAGGCCGCCCAGCTGGCCGGGATCCACCCCGGCCTGCTGTACGGCGATCACCACGCACCGGGCGCGCTCGACGGGCGCGCTGCGTGGCAGGCAGCCTACGACGCGGGCCCTGCAGAGGAGGGCCCGCCAGAATAGGCCTGTATGCAGGCAAATAGGCGCGTTTCCACAGAGCGCGTATATAGGCGCCTTTCCTAGAAAGGCCTTATATACGCGCTTCTGTGCATATAGGCGTATATAGCAGCTTGCTATATGCGCACATATCGTGTGTATAGCGCACATTGTGAGAGCAGCACATATGTGCAGCGCTATGTGCATAGAAATGCACATAGGAATGGCGTGGCATATGCGCAGGATGGAGGGCATTCTTCGCAGAGGGCCCACCCTCCGAGGATGGTGGGCCCTTCCGGGGTGGTGACCCTCTGTGGCTCTGGCCCTCTGCCAGCTGGCAGCGCGGCCGAGGCTCAGGAGGGCCAGAGCACGC
>DASQIW010000194.1:0-2755 GCA_035631375.1 Streptosporangiaceae bacterium | reverse complement strand
GCTGTCGAGGTACGAGCTGGCGGCCATGGAGCCGTTCTCGTTCACCGCGAGGGACGGGCTGACCATCAACGGGTACCTGACCTTCCCGCCCGGCGAGGACCGCATCGGCCTGCCGACCGTGCTGCTCGTGCACGGCGGGCCCTGGGCGCGCGACGCCTGGGGCTTCGACCCGCAGGCGCAGTGGCTGGCCAACCGCGGGTACCTGTGCATCCAGGTCAACTTCCGCGGCTCGACCGGCTACGGCAAGGCGTTCCTCAACGCGGGCGACCGCGAGTGGGGCGCGAAGATGCAGGACGACCTGTCCGACGCGGTCGCGCACGCCATCAGCCGGGGCTGGACGGATCAGGCGAAGGTAGCGATCTTCGGTGGCTCCTACGGTGGTTATGCGGCGCTGGCCGGCGCGACGTTCACCCCCGGCATCTACTGCTGCGCGGTCGACATCGTCGGTCCGTCGAATCTGATCACGCTCATCCAGACGATTCCGCCCTATTGGGCCCCGATGATCTCGATGTTCCACCGGCGGGTCGGTGACCCGGAGAAGGACAAGGACTTTCTCTGGTCACGCTCGCCGCTGTCTGCCGTGGAGCGCATCCGGATACCGCTGCTCATCGCCCAGGGCGCCAACGACCCGCGAGTCAAGCAGGCTGAGTCCGAGCAGATCGTCGCGGCGCTGCAGAAGGCCGGCATCGAGCACGATTACATGCTGTTCCCTGACGAGGGCCACGGGTTCGCCAAGCCGGAGAACCGGCTCAAGTTCTTCGCGGCCGCGGACAAGTTCCTCAGCCGGTATCTCGGCGGCCAGGCAGACGGTGACTAGGCGACACGGCCACGTTCCGCTCTTAAAGGTCCTTGACGCCGCGGATCGCCGCGGGAATCGCACCGATGAGATCGCTCGCGCCGATCGGGGCGTCACGCGCGGCCAGCCGGGCCGCGATGCCGTGCAGGTAGGCCGCTGCGGCCGCGGCGTAGGCGGGTTCGACGCCTTGCGCGAGCAGCCCGCCCGCCAAGCCCGACAGCACATCGCCGGAGCCAGCAGTGGCCAGCCAGGCCGACCCGGTGGGGTTCACCAGGACCGGCAGGCTGGCATCGGGCCGGGCGATGACTGTGGTGGAGCCCTTGAGCAGCACAGTGACGCCGAGCTCGGCGGCCGCGGCGCGCGCGAAATGTAGCCTGCGCGCCTCAATGTCGGCCCGGTCGGCGCCCAGCAGCCGCGCGAGCTCGCCGGCATGCGGCGTGATCAGCGTCGGCGCCGCGCGGGGCAGCAGTTCGCGGTGAGCGGCGAGCACGGTCAGGCCATCGGCGTCGACCAGCACCGGCACGTCGGTAGCCAGGACCTCAGCGAGGAGGTCGTGCGCCGTGGCGCCGGTGCCCATGCCCGGCCCGGCTGTCCACGCCTGGACACGCCCCGCCGCCTTCACGGTCCCGGCCGAGCGGGCCGCGTCATAGGTGGTCAGCACCACCTCCGGCCAGTACTGGCGGACGACGCTGATCGCCGGTGCAGCAGACACGGCGCGGACCATGCCCGCCCCAGCGTGGATGGCGCCGCCGCACGCGAGCACCAGGGCCCCGGTGTACTGCTCGCTGCCTGCCAGCAACCCGAGTACGCCCCTGCGGTACTTATCGGACTCGGCGCCCGGGCTGGGCAGCAGGGCCGCGACATCGGCCGCCTGCAGGGCTATGACGGTCGGGTCGGCGAGGTAGGGGACCAGGCCGATATCGACCAGCTCGACGGTCCCGGCGTGGCTGGCACCCGGGTCCACGAGCAAGCCCGGCTTGATCGTCCCGAACGTCACCGTGACGTCGGCCTGGATGGCCGCGCCGGGTGTTTCGCCAGTGTCCGCGTCGATGCCGCTCGGCAGGTCCACGGCCACCACGAGGGCACCGTCCGCGCGTGCGCTGGCGGTCAGCCTGGCCAGGCTCGCCGCGGGCTCGCGCAGGCCACCGCGCCCGCCGATGCCGGTCAGCCCGTCGATGATCAGGTCCGCTGCCGCGATGGCGCGCATGGCGGGCGCGGCGATCTCCGACGCGGCGGCCGCTGTGATCACCCGGCCACCGCGACCACGGAGCCCCGCCGCTCCGCCCTGGTGCAGTTGCTGGCCTGCCGCGACCACGACCACGTCGGCGCCGCGGCCAGCAAGCCGCGCACCCGCGTAGAGCGCGTCACCGCCGTTATCGCCGCTGCCCGCAAGTACCACCACCCGCGAGCCGTAGACGTAGTCGAGCAGGCGCGCGCAGGTTGCCGCCAGCGCGGCCGCTGCGCGGTGCATGAGAGCGCCGTCCGGCACCGTGTTCATGAGCGCACGTTCCGCCGAGCGCACCGCTTCGACTGTGTGGGCAGCTCTCATGGGTCGCTCGCCACTCCGTCCGGTCAGTCTGCGTTCGCCGATCGGCTGGCCACCGGGCCAGGCTCCCCGCCACGGCCCTCAGCGACCACCATGGCGACGCAGATGCCCGCGTCATGGCTGATCGACACGTGCCACCTCGTCACTCCGAGCCGGGCCGCCGCGGCCGCCACGGTGCCTCGCGTCTGCAGCAGCGGCCTGCCGTCGTCGTCATGGCTGAGGATTGCGTCAGCCCAGCGCAGGCCCGCGGGGGCGCCGAGGGCCTTGGCGGCTGCCTCCTTGGCCGCGAAGCAGCTGGCCAGCGCGCGCGGCGCCTGATCCCGTTCACTCTCGGCGAACAAGCGCAGCGCCAGCGCGGGCGTCCGCGCCAGAGCAGCTCGCAGCCTGGCAATCTCTGCGACGTCTACCCCGAT
>DASQIW010000193.1:0-7909 GCA_035631375.1 Streptosporangiaceae bacterium | reverse complement strand
AGGTAAGGGGCTAGTGGGCGAACCATCCGCTCGGCGCCTGCGTCGTGGGCGGCAGCGAGCACCCGCCGGGACTCTAGGAGGCGCACCACGTTGAGGGGCAGCAGGCAGGCGTGCAGGACGAAGATTGGGTAGAGGCGGCTGAAGTCGCCGTATGCGAGGCCGAGTAACCCGTAGGTCATGAAGGCGACGTTGCTCGCGATCGCGACGAGTCGCAGCGGCAGCATCTTCTTCATAAAGAAGGTGGAGAAGACGAACGCAGAGGCGATCCAGCCAGTGATCACGAGTCCCATGCCGCACCTCCGGCAACCGATCGTCGCCCTATGCCAAAGACGCGACGTGTGGCCAGGTCAGCGGGCGAGGGCCCGCAGGGAAGCGCGCCTATGTCGTCGTCCTCGCCAAGGATGCCGAGCGCCACGGCGTGACCTGAGACAGGCACACAGCGCTCGCCGCTCGGGTGGAGGAGAGGCTTCGGCACGGAGTCGGGGAACTGGCGCGGTGCATGTAGTGCCAGGCTCCCGTCCGCCACCAAGTCGGCGAGCAGCCGAGCAGACTCCGGCAACGGGTCCCGTTCTAGAGTTGTCACCCGCCGGTAGGCATCAGCCAGCATTCGGGCCGCGAGCAGCCCGCCCATACTGGCACCCAGCACTGCCGCGTGATCATCAAACTTCTGGCTCATGGCTAGAACTGTGCCGCCTGGCGCACTCCGAACCCAGTGACAGCACCATGGCATCACCCTGACAACGGCTGGATGCGGCCAACCGCACCGGGAGCGGCAGATCCGCACCCTGAAAGACGCATGCCTGCGAGGCGCCCCCGCGGCCGGACCACGGGTCACGCGACTTGCCGGTTCAATCCTTCTTCGCTGCGGACGCGTCGACGCAGACGATTCCCTTGTTGCCGTCCTGGTCGGCGATCACGATGAGCGAGGGCGCGTCGCTGTCATCGACGACGGTCCCACCCGCGGCGACGGCGGCGGCGACCCGTTGCTCGGCCACCTCGGGCGCCACATAGATCTCGATGTGGAACCGCTGCCCTGGGGCCTCGTGTTCGTCGGCGTTCCCGAACCACAGGTTTGGCACCCGTCCCGTGGCATCCCGGATCTCGTCGCTGGGGGTCCCGCGGCCCTGGGCATCGGCGCGGCCGGTCAGTAGGGCGGCCCACACCGGGGCGATGGTTGCGGAGCGCGCCGTGTCGAGGCCCAGCTCGATGTGGCTGACCGAAGCCGGGTCGGCGTCGACCTCGTGGTCGACGGCAATCTCGGTGATCCGTCGCGCGAGGTCGACGTCCTGCTGGGTCACCCATTCAACAACGTGTTCGGTGCCTTCGTCATCGCGGTAGATGGCGTCGTCGCTGACCAACTTGAAGTCGACATACCCCCTACCGATGGACGCACTCACGTGGTGGCCCAGCGCGTCGCCCGCCTCGCCCACCGCGGCGACGAACCGTGCGCCGGTGCCGAAGTCGTCGATCAGGTAGCGCGCATGCAATCCCTGGGCCAGCTTGCGCCAGTCGGCCAGGTTCGCCTCGGCGATCTGTTCGCCCTTCAGCATGTCCATGGACGGGGACCCTATCCATGAATCAGCTCGCAGTACTAGCGCAAGGAACAACCGGATCTGCCGCCTGCAGCGCATCCGGCCGGATGAGGCCGTCCTCGAAGCTGCCCTGGCCCTGCGAGATACGCCGGGCGCGCTGCGCAATCCTCGATTTGGACTCGGAATGGCATGGCGCGAGGTAGCTTCCTGTTTATGGGATTGGTCACAGCCAATTGCCGCCCTGAGTTTCGGCTGAGGGGTCATCGACCACTTCCCGCCGCGCCGACCTTACGCCAGCGGATTCGAGCCATAGACGACGCCCGCGTAGTCCAACGGTAGAGACACCGGCTTTAAACACCGCCGAATACGGGTTCGAGTCCCGTCGCGGGCACCTGCGCACTCGTGTGGGCCCAGTCGGTACAGCCCGTCGCGTGATGCCGTGGCATGTACCTCGTGGACCACATCGAGGAGGCCGCCTGGGCCTTGACGAGGTACTCTCAGTCGCCCGTTATCACGACAAACGCGCTGGTCAGAGCGGCCTAGCTGTGCAGGACGTCGGAGTAGTGGCAGAAGTGCACCCGGTCCGGCTCGGCGGACATGATCTTCGCCACTGAGGCCCGCCACGCGCGGACATCGCTGGCCTGGCCGGACGGCAGGTCATCGCTCAGCGGGTCGAGGTACTGGCGCGGCTGGTAGGCGGCGTCGCCGATCAGCACGTCGGACCGACCGTCCGCGGATTCGACGAGCACGCTCTGATGTCCCGCGGTGTGCCCGGGCGTCGCGATCACCCGCAGGCCGGGCAGCACCTCCGCGTCCCCGTCGAGCAGCTCGAACCGGGCGTTCATAAAGTCGAACCAGCCCGTCAGCTCCGGTGACTCGGTCCTGGCCCGGGTCAGCTCAGCCCGCTGCACGTAGAAGGGCGCGTGCTTGAACACCGCGTTCTGGCCGCAGTGGTCAAAGTGCAGGTGCGTGTTGATGACCAAGCCGATGTCCCCGGGTGTCATGCCGAGCTCGTCCAGGGCGTCCGCGACGGACCTGTTCACCACCCGCCAGCTGGTCAGCCAGTGCTCGGGTCCCCCCACCCCGGTATCGACCAGCGCCGCCCCGCCAGGGAAGCTCACCACGAAGCCATGTACTGGCCAGTCCAGCCCGTCGACACCCCGAAGGGTGGCGAGGCTCAGCCGCCTGATCTCGAGGGTCACGGTTCTAGAGTCGCACGGTCTCCCACCTGCCGCTCACGGCAACCAGGATCGTGATCACCGTGACGGCCGCCAGGATGGCTGGCGCCAGGCCGTGCACCATGGACACGTCGAACGGTCTGAGCGCGGCGCTCGGGGCGCCGCCGGGGTCGCCGGGCATGTTCGCGATGGTGGCTGCGGTCAGCCGGGCCAGCACAAGCCAGTCCAGCCACGTAGACGGGAACAGCACGAGCACGCAGATGATCATGGCGTCGTACCACGGCAGCTGATAGGGCCAGACCAGCAGGAACGCCAAGCTGAAGGCGACTGCGGGCCGGATCGCCGGTCTGTCCGGATCGCCAGCTGGCAGCCGCAGCAGCAGCAGGGTAGCCAGCGCGGCCACCAGCAGCACGGCGAAAACCACGAGATAGTTCCAGTCGTTCAGATGCGCCCACTGCCAGAAGCTGTCCTCCGACGTCTTGTCCCGGCGGGCGAACAGGGCCTCGAACGCGGGCTTCCCCAGCCAGGCATACGTGGGCACCAGGACGGCGAAGGCGCCGCAGGCGGCCGCGGCCAGGTCAGGCAGCGACCGGCGCAGCGCCCAGGCGAGCGCGAGGCCGAAGAGCAGATAGTCGATCTTGATGTCGGCCGCAAGGCCTATCAGCGCGCCAGCCGCCACGGCCCGCCAGAGCGATGGCCGCGAGTCGCCGCCGATGCCCTGCTGGCGGCCGACAATAAGCAGGCCGCAGACGCCGGCAGCCGCGGCGAGGACGTCCACATGGCCGGACGCGATCAGGTCCCACAGCAGTAGCGGGTTGATCGTCCAGAGCAGATGCGCGCGCAGCCGGGCGGAGGGCCTGGCGCGCAGCACCCTATCGAGCACGACTGCGGTCAGGCCGAAGCCGAGGGCATTCCAGAACTTCAGCCAGAACGTCACATGAGCGATCGAGTCCCCGCCGAGCCAGGCGGCCACGTACTGTTCGATGCCCGCGGCGGGCCCGTACAGGCTCACCATGTACTGCCACGTCACCGGCACGGATTGACCGAAGCCGGGCTCTGTTACGCGCAGGTAGATCGGAGTCACGAGGTACGGGTTATGGCCGAGAAGCGCGATCCGGCCATACGCGGCATAGTCAAGCGCATCGGTTGATCCGGCGGGCGGCAGCACGGTCAGCGCCAGCACTGCCACGACGGCAGCGGCGAAGATGAGGCGCAGCGGCCCGCGAGCACCCCGGCGCGCTGCCGTGAGGCCAGCCACCAGTCCGCCCGCCGCGAGCACGGCAGCCACCCACAGCGCGATCGTCGCGAGCTCAGCTGAGACGTGGACGTGGCTCAGTTCCCAGGGCGGGAAAGCGCCGTGCACCGGCACCGACGGAAACATCCAATTCTGCCGGACCGCGGCCGCGCCGATCATGATCAGGAGCGCAGCGCCAATACCGGAACCGGAAAGCCAGCCCAGCAGCCGCACAGGGCGCTGCGGGGCCTCGCCGCTTCCGGCCGCCTGACGCGGCCGGTCGACGCGGACAGAGTCAGTCATGCTCCCACCGATGGCAGACTCAGGCGGCGCCCCGGCAGGCCAGTGCCCGCTGTGATGTCCCGGCGCGCACCTGAGCTTCACGCCCCGTCAGCGCGGCCAGACCCCCGCGCGCCCACGATGTCCCTACCCGGTCCGGGCACCGCGGAAAACCGGCACCCCGATCCCGGTAAGGTGCGGGGTGCCACGATCCGGGAGCCGCGCCATGCCACGAGTCCTCTTCATCCCGGCCCGGTTCACCGATTACCGGATGTGGGGCGGCATCCCGGGCCGGCTAGCCCAGCGTGCGGCCGTGAGTCATCTCGACCAGCTGATCAGCCTGCCCTGGGTTGCAGCGCCGGACGCCGTCGTCGGACTGGCCCGCAGCCAGGAGCCGAGCGGATGGGACGTCGTGGTCGCGGCGGGCCAGGCTTGCCCCTTGGCCGTCGCCCTCGCGGCCGCGGGCCTTGGTCGTGGCCTCGTGCTCATTCAGCCGGAGATCCCTTTCGACCGCATCCCGGAGGACGTCGATCTCGGGCCTGCCACCCCCGGCCTTGCCGCGCTAGAGCCTTACGAGGCGCTGGTCGGCGTTATGCATGCGGCCACTCCGGAGGAGTGGAGAGCGCTACTGACGCAGACCATCAGGCAGACTGCGCCCCCAGGCGTGCCACCCGGCGAGCTCGACCTCATGGTGCAACTGGCCGGCGACCACGCTGCCGAGGTCAGAGCCGAGCTGCTGGATTTTGAACGAGCAGAGACGGGCGAACGCTACCTACTCGGGGATGCCCAGCGGCTGTGGCGGCGCGAGCGGGGACGGTGGCTTGATCAGCTCGCTACGCTGACGCTGCCGGTGCTGGTCCTCGTGCCTGGTCCCGAGCGGTTTGCCGGCGAGACGATCGCCAGGATCGCGCAGAACCTGGAAACGCTCGTAGTGACCGAGGAGGGCATCGTGCCGCCTGGCACCGCGGCGGCGCGGGACCAGGCCGCTGCGGCAATCGAGCGACTGCTCGATGTCGTGGCGCGCCGGGTCTAGCCGTCGGCGCGGGCGACGTCAGCCGCGGTCACGCGTTGCTGAGTGAAGGAGTGGCTGTGGCAGTAGACGGGGTGGACTTCGTGGGCCTGCGCAGCGGCCAATTCAACGAGATGGTGCGGCTATTCCGGGACATCATCGGCGTGCCGGTTGCCGAGGAGACTATCGGCATGGCCAGGTTCCGGCTGGGCGATAGCACGGTTCTCGAGATCTACGGGCCAGCCGATGAATTCCACTCGTTCTTCACCACAGGGCCGGTGGTGGGCTTTCGCGTCGCCGATTTCGACCGCGTTCGCGCTCGGATGCTCGCCGGTGGGGTGAAGTTCATCGGCGCAATCCAGCACTCGGGCGGGATGAGCTGGCAGCACTTCTGCTGCCCTGACGGTACGGTGCTCGAAATCATCGGACCAGGGACGCCCCAGGAATAGCGCGACGAGGAGAGCCGCCGGGTCTAGCCGTCGGCGCGGGCGACGTCAGCCCCAGCGGCTAGCGCCGTCGCAGGCGACTCCGCCGGGGCGAGCAGCCGGCTGAGCGCGAGCGATCCGAGCGCCAGGGCGACGTCACACGCGCAGGCAATCCAGAATCCGGTGACGTAACCGGCCGGCCGCCCGCTGCCGGCCGCCGCGAAGAACCCCAGGCTGACGACCGCGATGCCGAAGGTGCCCGACATCTGCTGCGTGGTCACGAGCACACCGGCGGCGGCCCCCGAGTCCGCCGCAGGAACGCGGCTCAGGACCACCCCGATGATCGGCGGAATCAGCAGTCCCTGCCCGAGCCCGAACAACGCCACCCCGGCGAGCACGAATACGAGCGGCACCGCCGGGCTAGCGGACAGCAGGAGCACCAGCAGGCTCACGACCTGCAGCGCCGCTCCTGCGGTCAGTGTGGAGCGACCGTACCGCGCTGCGAGTCGGCTGCTGGCGAGGCTGGCCACGAAGTTTCCCGCTGCCAGGGGCACGAACGTGAGCCCGGCAGCTGCGGGAGTGTCCCCGCGCCCCACCTGGAAGTACAGGTCGAGGACGAAGAAGAAGGAGCTGATTGTCGCGTACAACGTGACGTTGACGAACAGTCCGGTCCTGAAGTCAGGCGACCGGAACAGAGTCAGGTCGACGAGGGGCTGCCGCACGGCGCGGACCCGTAGCTCCCACCAGACGAACGCGAAGCCGGCAGGGAGCACGCACGCCAGGGCGAGCCAGCACCACAGCGGCCAGCCGAGTGCGCCGCCCTCGACGATGGGAACGACAAGCAGGCCGGAGGCGAGGGTGAGCAGCCCCACACCGACCAGATCGAGGCTCGGCCGCGCTGGCGACCGGGATTCCGGGAGATAGCGCCGTCCCACGAGGAAGGTGGCGGCGGCAACCGGAACGTTGACGAAGAAGATGGGCCGCCAGCTAAAGCCGAGGATGTCGGCCGAGAGGATGAACCCGCCGAGGGCCTGACCGCAGGCCTGCCCTACCGCGATGGTCACTCCGTACAGGGCGAGGGCCGCGCCACGCTGGCGATCCGTGAAGGCGACCCGGATGATCGACAGCACCTGCGGGAGCACGATCGAGGCAGCCACGCCCTGCAGGAGCCGGGCGGCAATGAGCGCGCCGCTCGTCGGCGCCGCGCCCGACGCCGCGGACGCGAGTCCGAACAGCACGACCCCGCCAAGAAAGATCCGGCGACGGCCATAACGATCGCCCAGCCGGCCGCCGGTCACCAACCCCAGCGCGAACGTCAGGCCGTAGCCGCCCACGATGAGCTCGAGGGCGGGCGGCCCGCTGCCGAGATCGTGGCGCAACGACGAGGTGGCGACGTTGACGGCGAAGAAGTCGAAGGAGTTCATGAACAGGCCGGGCAGCACCGCGGCCAGCAGCAGCCACGTATGCCTCCGGCCCGGCCCGTCCACCGAGTCGGTGGTCAGCCGCTCGGGCGGGTCAGTGATCCGGTTTCGTAGGCCTCCTGCACGATCGGATCGTCCTCAGTGCCGAGGATCCGCCAGTCCTCGCCCGGCTCGAGGATCTTCTCTGCGCCGCGGATCGACCCGTAGTCGAGGTCACCGCCGAGCGCGGGCGGCTCCTTGCCTGCGGCCAGGTCTCTCGCCGCCTTCAGCAGGATGTGCCGCATCCGGGTGATGGCCAGGTCGGTCGACCCGAGCTTCTCCTGGGTCCGGTCGTAGATCGGCCCCATCGACTCGGTCACCATCAGGTCCTGACTCACGAAGTCGGCCACGCCACTGAACGTCGAGTCCCGCTGCACCTCGCGGTCGATCTGGAAGTCGTTCTCCATGGTGTAGAGGCGGGGGGTGATCCCGTCGCGATTGCCAGAGAGCGGCGTCGAGAACGGCGCGAGCGAGAACAGGTTGGCGCCCCCGAGGTCGCGCGGCTTGCGCCATGACTTGGGCGCGAGGAAGTAGCGCCAGCAGTTGTTGTCGTCGATCGGCACGAACATTCCCTGGCCCACGCTGAACGGGATGCTCGCGACCATGGTGCTATAGGGCACCGCGTACGCCGTGACGCGGACGTGGGTGTTGCCGTTGGGGGTGGTGCGGATCCCGGCGTAGCGGTACCCGTACCAGGTCTCGTGCAGCTCCAGCCGCGGCGCCCGGTCATGCCGCCAGAACTTCCACGACATCGCGTTCGACGGATACCCCGGCTTGTCCGACCCGTCATCA
>DASQIW010000192.1:0-40181 GCA_035631375.1 Streptosporangiaceae bacterium | reverse complement strand
TGGCCGGATCTACCTCGACGTCATGCGCAACGCCTACGGGCAGCTCGCCGTCGCGCCGTACTCCGTCCGGGCGAGGCCCGGCGCACCGGTGGCGACGCCGCTGAGCTGGACCGAGCTGGCCGACCAGGCGCTGCGGCCGGGCCAGTTCACCACCGCGACGGTGGCCGGGCGCGGCGATCCGTGGGCGCCGATGCGCCGGCGGAGATTCGGCCTAGACCGGGCCCGCCGCGCCGTTGCCCGGATGGCCGCCTGATCTCCCGCTAGCCCGCCGGTGTCCGGAAAGCCGAAGGCATCACCGGCCAGGCGGCTGACCGGTATGGTGTGCGTGACACATCCGCCCTAGTCCGCTGGCAGACACCCTGGTGAGTGACCCGAGCTTCGCTGTTTCCCTACACGACGGCCAGGCCGTGGTCACTGCGCCTGAAGAGATCGACATCTCGAACGCTGCCCTGCTTCGCGAGGCACTCGCGTCGGCCACCTCGAGCGGACAGCCGGTGATCGTGGTGGACATGTCGGGCACTGAGTATTGCGACTCCACTGGTCTCAACGTCCTCGTCCGGGCGCTCGGACAGGTTCAGGAGGCTGGCGGCGAGTTGCGCCTCGTCATGGGCGGCCCAGGGTTGCGGCGAGTGCTCACCGTGACCGGGGTTGCCGGTATGTTCCGTATCTACGAGACCCTTGGTCAGGCGCTCGAAGCCGCCTGAGCACCCGGCGGAAATCCGGGCCAAGCCCTTGACCTGAGGCCGGCGTCCCGCTGTCGTCTCGGCATAAGTCCGCGGCCGCGGAGGACTCGTCGAGCGTGATGCCTCGCGGTCCGATCACGAATGTGCGGACGGTTGGGTCGGCGCGACTGGCCCGGGTTTTGATGACGGCGATGGTCCGGCTGGTCGTGTCCCGGTCACGTCGGTAGCTGAGCATGACCACGTTGTCGGCAAGCGGGGAAACGGCGGAGTCGGTGATGCGGTCCGCGCCGAACAAGGCCGGGATCTCCTGCGTCATCATGACGCTGACGGACTGCCGCGAGAAGCGCTGCACGATCGAGTAGATGAACTCGAGGAAACGTGTCTCATCGCCGGCCGCGATGCGCAGGTCGGCGAGGCTGTCGATGAGGACCCGCCGCGCCCCGTTCCGCTCAATGGTGTCGAGCAGGTCGTAGACCCATTCGTCGATGTAGATGTCAACCGGAGAGCGGTACATGATTTCGACGTTCGGCTCGTGCAGGGACCAGCCGAACCCGCTCAGCACACGCTCGAGCTGCGTTGGGTTCTCCTGCAACGTGGCGATCACGCCGGGCTGTCCGTGCCGTGCCCCGGTCATGACGAAGTGCAGCCCCATGAGGGTCTTCCCCGAGCCAGAAGGGCCGGCTATCAGGGTTGAGGCGCCCGGCCAGTAGCCATCGGCCAGCATGTCGTCCAGGGCGGCGATCCCCGACGACATGCGGAGGTCACCCATGAGGTAGCCCAGCTCATCCGGAGCGTCGGCGAGCCGCGGGAAAAGCCGCAACCCCGCCGGGGTGAGCCGGTAGGCGTGCTGCCCGGAGCGGAAGCCGCTGCCGCGCAGCTTTCTCACCTGGAGGAACCGGGCCTCCCGCTGCCCGAGCTTCTCGGAGGTCAGGTCGATGATCGCGTCGGCCACGGCAAACTCGGCCATGGACGAGATCTCGCTTTCCACGTATTCGCCAACCCACAAGCTCGCGGCAGGAACCGTCCCCAGCCTTCCGGCGAGCTCATGCAGGAATTCACGGAAATCGCGGTAATCGTCCGCGAATGCCTGCAATGCCTTAAAGCTATCAATGATGATCAGCGCCGGGCGGCGATCTCTGATTGCCCGGCCGATCTGCTCGACGACGCCCTTCAGGCCGTCACGGCCGACCGTTGTCCCGAGATCCTCGTAGAACACCGATCTCCCGATCGCGACGGGGTCGAAGAAGCTCAGGCTCTGCCCGAACCGGACGATCTTCTCCAGCGGCTCAGAGACCGTCGAGTAGTAGAGCGCCGGTGACTCAGGCCGCCCATTCCGGAACGCGTACTGCTGAGCAAGGATCGTCTTGCCGCTGCCTGGAGCGCCCATGACGAGACTGATGGCGTTGGCGGGCAGGCCGCCGTCCAGGATTTCGTCGAGCGGCGCATGCCCGCTCAGCAGCCGGTCACTCATGCGAGACCCGCTGGCTACCGCTCGTCAAAAACGCGCTCGAACCCAGCAGATCCCTGACGGTCGACACGAATTGCAACGGTTCCAGCGGTTTGAGCAAGAACGCGTCGGCGCCGGCCTCCAGGGCCTGATCGCGGCATGCTAGCGCGGAGACCACGACCACCGGCACGTCACGGCCCTGCTTGAAGGACCGGCACAGGCTGAGTCCAGCGCCACCGGATATGAGCAGCTCAATGACGACCAGCGAGGGCGAGTGCTGCAGGAAAGACTGCGTAGCGGCATCGCCGCTCAGCGCCACGTCCACCTGGAATCCTTCGGTCCTGAGGAAGTACTCCTGAAATTCAGCAGCGTATTGGTCGTGCTCGGCCAGCAGGATCAGCAAGTGTGGCGGGTGATCAGCCGACGCGACCACCGGCCCGCCACCGTCGAGCTGCTCGGCTAGCAGCCGGTGGGCGTCTGAGGCGCTCATGCCGTCGGCCACGCGCAGCTTCACGAACCTGAGCTGCTCGACCTGGGCGCGGCTGAACAGCCGTTGACCGCCGCTATTCCGCTCCGGAACTACCAGCGCGTAGCGGTCCTCCCAGGTGCGCAGGGTGGCACTGGGCACGCCGAGCATCCGCGCAACCGCGCTGATGCTGTACACCGGCCGACCAGGCGGTTCTCCCATGCCGGCCATCCTAGGCGCCCGGGCCAGGGATCCTTGGATCTCCATGGGTGACCCATGCGCCGTGTACGGGGCCACGAAACGCGGCTAGACTTCTTCAGGTCTTCTTCATTACGTCTTCATGGCTAGATGCTGAAGAACGTGGAAGAAACAAAGCATTACCCGCCCAGCCTGGTGCAATTAGGGGAGGTACCGACGTGACCTTGCTGTCCGGCGGCAGCCGCCACACCAGAGACGAGATGGAACTCACCCTCGAGCTGCTTATGCGGTCCGGGGAGCTGCCGGCCGAGCCGGACGGGCCCGCGCGCAGTGGTCGCCCCGAACGCGAGATCCTACGCGACGAGGCGTACTCGCGGCTGATGGCGCGACTGCAGACCATGCCCGTCATCGAGCAGGCGAAAGGCATCCTCATGGCCGAGTCCAGGTGCTCGCCGGACGAGGCGTTCGCGATGCTCAGCGCGGCATCGCAGCGGTCAAATGTAAAAGTCCGGGTCCTCGCCGCGGAGATCGTAAGCCGGATCTCAGGAGTGCAATCTCAGCCCGATGCTGACTGGGCCGCTCGTCAGCAGGCAGGGTTACGCCCGCGGTCCGGCCCTTCGCGCTTATGCCCGGTGGAACACCAGCACCGCGATGTCGTCACGCATCTCCTCGTTGCCGACCAGAGCGGACATGATCGCCGCGCACGCGGCCTCCGCGGGTCCCGCCTGCACGGCCTTACAGAGCCGCTCCAGGCCTTCATCCAGCGGGACATCGCGGCGTTCGATGAGACCGTCCGTGCACATGCACAGCAGTCCGCCTGGCGGTATCGCGACGGTCACCGCCTGCCGCGGCGTGGCCGCATCCGCACCGATGAGGAGGTCAGAGTGGACTGCGACGAGCTCGCCCGAATGACCGGGTACCGCGAGCACAGGCGGCAGGTGGCCGGCGGCGGATATCCGGGCGGTCCGGAGCGAGGGGTCGAGTACGGCATAGAGCACGGTGGCGAGCGCACCCGGCTCGAAGTGCTGCATCTTGCGGTCTAGCCGGGCCAGAACCTCGGCGGGGTCGCTGGTCTCCAGCGCATAGGCCCGGAGCGCACTGCGCATCCTGCCCATCACCACGGCGGCGGGCAGTCCTGAGCCTGCGACGTCGCCGACCACCATGCTGAGCTCGCCGGACGGCAGGAAGAAGACGTCGTACCAGTCGCCGCCCACGACACCATGGCCGGCGATGAACCGGGCGGCCATCTCTGCGCCGGAAACATCCGGCAAGGCGGCCGGAAACAAGCTGCGCTGCAGAGCGGTCGCGGCGATGCGGTCTGCCCCGGCCAGCATGCTCGAGACCGCCGCCGCGGCCCGGTCGGCGGCGAGCTGAAGCAGCCTGACATCCCCTTCAGCGAACCGCCGTCCGCTGAGCGAGCCGACGTGCATGACGCCAACCAGGCGCCCGCCCACGATCATCGGGACGCCCATCAGCGTCCTGATCCCCCTCGCGATGAGGAGGGGGTTGACCACCGTGGAGGAGTCCACCTGATCGAGGATGACCGGCTTGCGCTGAGCCGCGACGTGACCGGCGAAACCCGCGCCGAACGGGACGCGGGACCCTTGTCGCACTTCCTCTTCGATCCCGGACGCGGCAGTCGCAATCAGTTCTTGGGAGGCGTGGTCGATCAGCAACACGGCCGCGGTGTCTGCGTCGAGGACAGCCTTCGTGCGCTCGAGCAGCTCGGTCAGCATGGTTTCGGCATCCAGGCGGGACAGCGCCTCGTCCGTTATTGCCTGAATGTCCCTAAGCTGGTCATCTGGATTACCATTCGCCGGCACGTCAATGCCTCCAAGCGAGCAGGTGCATCCCCCAGGCTCTCGGAGCCCCAAGGAGGCGTGCGCTTGTGCCAACATGCGGCTGTTCAGTCAACCGTGATGTAAGAGTACAGACTGCCAGGCGTGCTCAGCCGCGCGCCTGCGAATTGCGATCAGCGATGGGCGCTGCTGACGGCGCCTGCAGGGAGCGACGCGGACACTGATGGCGTCGGGAGGCTGGTCGGGGTCGGGGCAGGGGTCGGGCTCGAGGGGGAGCTCGGCGCCGGGCTCGAAGGGGCCGAGCTCGAGGGAGCCGGACTCGGTGAGCCGGATCCGGCCGGATGTAGCTTGCTCGGCGGCACCGAGTGGCCGCCGCCATTCGGTGTCTGGACAAGGCCTGGTGTCTGGACTGGGTGCCTGCTCGGGGCCAGCATCAGTGCGATCGCGGCGATGATGACCGCGCCGACGGTGACCAGGCCGCCGGTGGCGGCGCCGCGGACAAACGCCCGCCGGTCCCTGGTCCGCCGCCACTCAGTCGTCCGCCACCGGCGCATGTCGGCGGGCAGTGCCGCACGCTGCGCGGCCCAGCTATTGACCGGGGCCGCCGCCAGGCCGGCTGTCGGCACGATCAGGAGCAGCGCCAGCAGCGGGCCGGCAAGTTCGGTAGGTCGGCTCAGGGCTCCGGCGATGCCCGCCATGCCCAGCAGGGCGAGGATTGATTCACCCCAGTTGGCCCGCAGTGCCTCCCACCACTTCGCTTGCTCGCTGGTCTTCGGTGTGCGCAGGAAGGCGGCCTTCTTGGAGAAGAGGGCGAGCACCGACGCGCGGGCCACCACCAGCGACGTGGACTGCCAGATGAAGAAGGCGCCGAGGGCATCGCGCCAGGACGCGCCGGTGCTGCGGCGCAGCAGTGCGACAGCGCGGATGAGGCCGAGCAACACGAGGACCGGCACGGTCGCGACGAGGAACAAGGTGAGCTTCCTGAACAGCTCGCCGCCGCCGGTCGCCAGGTTCGCGGCCCCGGCCAGCAGGAACACCAGGAAGAGCAGGCCGAGCAGATCGCCGTACCACTGCACGCCGCCCGCCAGGTACGACCATCGCTGGCCGATGCTCATCCGGTTCTGGGGCTTCGATCGGCCTGGCAGCAGCGCGCGCCAGTGCATGCGCAGGATCTGAATGCCGCCGAAGCACCAGCGGTAGCGCTGTCCCTTGAGTGCCTCGAAAGTCAGCGGCATGATCCCCCGGCCCCAGGACTCGTCGACGTGCAGGCCGGACCAGCCGCTGCGGAGCAGTCTTAGCGACAGCTCGGCGTCCTCGGTGATGCACCACTCGTCCCAGCCGCCAAGCTGCTCGAGCGCTACTCGGCGGATCAGGCCCATGGTCCCGGCGAAGATCGCCCCGTCCCGTTCGTTCCGCGACGGCTGAGAAACGGCGAAAAAGTACTGGTAGGAGTAGTAGAGACGGCGGTAGTAGCGAGACCCTGCCCAGCCGCGGTAGTCCTGCGGCGCCTGGGTGAAGCCAACCCACGGGTCGGCGAACAGCGGCGCGCACCGGCGCAGGAAACCGGGCCTGAGCTGATAATCGGAGTCCACGACGCCGATGATCTCCGCGCGCTCGTCGGTCAGCTCGCGGAGCGCGTAGTTGAGCGCGCCGGACTTGTAGCCTGGCCAGTTCTCCAGATGAGCGAACTTCGCCCCGTGCCGTCCGCACCAGGCCTCGAGCGGGCGCCAGAGCTCCTCGTCGTCGGTGTTGTCGTCGATCACGATGATCTCGTATCGCGGATAGTCGAGCTGGGCGAGCGACCGCAGGGTGTCCAGCACCATGTCGGGTGGCTCGTTGTGCGCGGGCACGTGCAGGCTGACGAACGGTAGCTCGCTGTCGGGCACGCTGCCTGGCGCGGGCCGACCGTAGCGCCTGCGCCAGTGCTCCGAGCCGAGGGCGTCGCAGATCTCCCACAGGTAGGCGCACGCGAGCAGACCGGCGAAGATTTCCAGCACCCAGAGCACCAGTCCGCCGATCGTCCCCGCGAGCCCAAGATGGCTGTCCAGTGTCCACTCGAACACGAACGCGAGATAGACGACGAACAAAAAGATCGCCGACGACCAGCACAGATGCGCTCGCGCATGCCAGCGTCTGGTGACCGGAAGCCACACGAGGCTGGCGACAACAAACCCCGCGGCAGCGTCGATGGCAAGGTGCTGTGAGTCGCCCAGTAGCCGGAGGGCGCCCACGACGACGGCGGCCAGCACAACCGTAGCGCCGATGGCGAGGACGAGCCGGCGGGCGGCGGGCCAGGCGCCGGCCGTCCTGGCTCGGCGGCGGGTCCGGGCGAGCAGCCCAAGCGTCCCGATCGGTGCCGAGATGAGCCCGGCGAGAACAAGCGCGGCGAGCACGGCAGCTACCTTCCTGTTGTCGCTGCGGCGACGCGGGGTCCGGACGGCCACAGGCCGCCTGTACTGCCCGGCTCTGTCGACCATATGCGCCGGATCGGGCCTAGGCGCGCTCGCTGGGGACGGGTCCCCATGGTGCCGTCAGGCAGGTACCTCGGGTGGCCGGCTGCTCGCCTCAGGTGCGGCTACAGGACCGGGGAGGCGTCCGGGATGCCTGGCAGCCTTGCGCGCGTCGATCCAGGAATCCACGAAGGCCCACTGGAGGCGCAGCCAGTCCCGGCGCCGTGCCGCGCTGCGCGGCAGCGCCCTCGCTGGCTCATACCACCAGCGAACCATCATCGGCTCCGTGACCGGCACTGCGCGCCAGATCGACGCCGCGCTCACCAGGTGTTCCAGCCCGGTGTGCGCCACGACGGCGACGTTCAAGTCACCCCGGCCGGCGAGGCATGCCAGCACGCCGGTTGAGTGCGGCGGCAGGACATTGGGGTTGCTGGCGGCGTCCGCGGCTGCGCGCCGGCGCCCGGCGCCGGTCAGCCGGGCGATGGCCCGCTGGTGCCGGCCAGGCGTCCAGTTACCGCCCTCGGGGAACATGAGGATGGCGTCATTGCCATCCAGGCCCGCAGCCAGCTTGGTCAGCCGGGCGATGATCGCGTCGCGGCGGCCGCGGCGGACGAAACAGGACGGCAGACGGCCCAGCACGATGTCCATGCCCGGGTCCCAGCGCAGCCGCTCGGTCAGCACGATTGCCGGCCTGCGACCGTAGCGGGACATGAGCATCTCGACCAGCGCGAAAGAGTCGCCTGGCCCGCCGTGTCTGGCCAGCACGAGTAGCGGGTGACCCGAGATCCGAGCCTGATCAGGCGGTTCCTGAATCTCGACCCGGAATCCGAGCAACCGCCGGGCTGCGGCCAGCAAGACTGCGAGCGACGTGCGGAGCAGCGCCTCATGCCGCCGCGACCAGGTACCCGGGTCCCGCCGTCTGGCCAGCGGATACCTGAGCCACAGGGCGGCGCACCAGACGACCAGAACTGCGTCCAGGGTGAGGTACAGCGCGCCCAGGAGAGCAAACCGCAGCAGCCGCCTCCGCCGTGTCAGGGGCGCGGCCAGTGCGCTGACGGCCGCCACGAGGAGCAACGCCAACGCCCCGGCCGCTGCGATCACCGGCCACGCGGGATCAATCACTGCCCGGCGGACTGCCGTGGGCGGCGGTCTCACGCGATGTCCTGCTGCGCTGACATGTACTCGGCGGCTGCCTGGTAACCGCGCTGCATCCGGGCAGCGACAGCCCGGGCGCTCCGGTACCGGAGCGACACCATCGGCATCTTCTCCTCGCCGCTCGGGAGCACGTGCACCCGCACGTCGGCGGGCAAGTTCGCCATCTCCTCGACGAACCGGTGCCGCCGGGCCAGCTCAAAGGAGGTGAGGCAGACGTCCCAGAGCGAACGCGGCGGTTTCAGCGGCTGCTCGATGCGGCCGACATGCAGCACGTAGACGTCCGTGGCGCCGAGGGTGACCGCCCGGCCAACCGGAATCGAGTGCACGAGGCCGCCGTCAAGGAAGTGCTCGCCGCTGATGACGACTGGCGGGAGAAGGCCAGGGACTGCGGCCGAGGCCATCACTGCCTCGCTGAGCGGGCCGCTGGAGAACCAGTGCGCACCGGCACGCTCGATGCTCGCGGCAACACACTGGAAGCTGATCTCGAGCTCGGCGAAGGTATGCGGCAGGTGCGCCGCGAGCAGCTTACGGAGAGGGGCAGGCGAATACAGGTGAGTCCGGTACCGGGCGAGCGTGCTCGCCCTGGCCAGCACGTTGTCCGTGAACAAACCGGCCTCGGCTAGTGAGGCCCACAGGTGGGCCAGGTTCTCCACTCCGGCGATGTTCGGGGCAGCTGCGATGGCCGCGCCATTGATCGCCCCCACGCTGGTGCCCACGACCAGGCTGGGTCGGATACCGGATTCCAGGAGCGCGCGCAGCATGCCAACCTGAGTGGCGCCAAAGACGCCGCCGCCGCCGAGCACGATGGCCGGCCCGATCGCCGATGCCGCCTGCTTCATCGTCTCCGCCGCGCTCCGGCCCCGCTTCCGGCCGGAGAGCTTCCCCTCACCGCCGGTGCATAAACGGCCGTGTAAGGCGCGCGGGGCTGGCGCTACCCGCTACGTGGCCGGCCTGGTGCCAGCGCGCAGCGCCAGCATCGTCAGGTCGTCGTGCAGGATTCCGTCAGAGAAGTCCAGCACCAGCTTGCGCATATCAGACACGACATCAGCGGCGCGCCGGCCGGCCAGCTCGGCGAGGCTGTCGGCGAGGGAGTCCTCCAGATAGGTAGCCTGTGGGCTGCGTGCGTCGGTCAGGCCGTCGCTGTAGAAGAAAAGGATGTCCCCGGCCGACAGCTGCAGCTCGCGGCTGGCTGACTCAGGATCGGCGAAGATGCCGAGCGGCACTCCGCCGCCCGGCAGCAGCTGGGTGCGGCCGTCGGGCGCGATCAGTACAGGGCCAGGGTGACCGGCACTCGCGAGCACGAGGTGCAGCGCGCCGTCGCGCCAGCTCAGATGAGCAGCAGTAGCGGTCACGAACCGCCCGCCGAACTCCTCGGCGAGCATGATTTCGTTCGCGCCGCGGAGCACGCTCGCCGGATCGGGGTCGGAGTGTGCGAGCACCCTGATGGCGTGACGGGCTGCCGCGGTGGCGGCGGCGCCGTCTTCGCCCTTACCGCACACGTCGCCGATGGCGATACCCCAGCCGCCCGGCGTGGGGTAAACGTCGTAGAAGTCACCGCCAACCTCCCGCCCGCGAGTGGGGGCGAGGTGCGCCGACGCGATCTCGACACCCGGCACCGACTTGAGCACGGGCGGCAGCAGGCTGGCGCGCAGCGCGTCGGCCGTCTCGGTGCGCTGGCGCAAGGCGCGCCGGGCGGTGATTGCGCGCCCGAGCAGCCCTCCGATCTCCTCGGCAAGCGCCGCGTCGGCGATGCCGAACTGCCCGTCGCTGATCCGCCGGATCAGGGTCAGCACGCCGTGGCTGGCTGAGCCGTCCGTCATCGGCACGGACAGCAGGCTGGCGGCATCGAGCACTGTCAGCAGTGGCAGGCCGTCCGAAGTCGCGCCCAGCGCGAGTTCGTCGCTCACATGGCTGAGCAGCAGGGGCTGGCCCGACTCCGCCACCTGATTGGGCACGGAGCCTGGGGTGGGGTTGAGCGCCGCGGCGACCTGGGCCAGGTCGGCCGATTCCGGGTCGTCTGGACCAGCCACATAGTGTCGGCGCAATTCACCCCGGCGGCGGAGGTCCACGATCGCCCAGGTAGCGAGCGCGTCGGACAGTAGCCGTGCTGATCGCTGCAGCAGCACGGACTCACTGACCGTGGTGGCCTCGAGTAGCAGCCTCGCAGCTTCTGCGAGCAGGTCCAGCCGGCGGACGCCAGCCGCCATCGTGGCATTGTCAGCCGCCGCCTTGCTGGCGGTCCGGCGCTGCGCCTTTCCTGACCGGCTCGGATCCCTGGCGACCGCTACAAGGAGCCGGTCTGCGTCACCCCGGACGGCTAGCGGCTCGATCAGCAACTCGGACGGCACGACGCCGTCGCTCCCCAGCATGCCGCACGAGACCCGCCCGCTCGCGCCCGTGCGCAACGCGGCCGCGAGCTTCGACCGGAGCGCTGCCCTGGCGGCCGGCTCGATAAGCGTGGCGAGCGAACGGCCGGTCGCGTACCCCGGGCCGGCACCGATCAGCTCACCGGCGGCCGCATTGGCGCGCAGCACTGTCCCGTCCCCGTCGACCACATACAAGGGCAGCGGGGTGGCCGTGAAGATCGCGTGCAAGAGCCTGCGGTCGGCGTGCACTCCGGCGTTGGGCTGGCCGTCGCTGCCTGTGTCGGCCAGGTCATCGGCGCGATCCAGCGCTGCGACCGCCGCATCCAGCTCCGCCAGTGCGGCATCCAGCAGGAGCTCAGGCTGCGCACGCGGCAGCCGCGCCGCCTGCCGCAGCCCGGCGGCGCGCGACGCCAGACCCGCTGCGTCATTTCGTGGCGGGGATTTGCCCGGTCCCGTTGTCCCCGGCTTGTCCACCCGATCGGCATTCATCCTGGCGACAAGCGTAATCGCCCGGACGGACGTCAGGACCGGCCTGAGCGTCGCCCGTTCCGCTCGGCGAGCCCGGCCAGGCGGGCCAGCGCTTCGTCCTGCTCCGCAGGCGAGTCGGTTCGGCCTGCGCTGGGCCCGGATTTCACTGATGGGGCCGCACGCCGCCGGCGGTCACGGTCGGCCGGGCTGGTGTGAGCGTCGATGACCCGCTGGGCTACCTCGGTGGCTCGCAGATTAGTCCGCTGCGAGACCTGCCGCATGCGCTCGAGGGCGTCGTCCGCGCTGCAGCCGAGCGCGTGCATGAGGATGCCTTTCGCCTGGTCGACGACTGCCCGCGAGCTGGCCGCGTTCCGCAGCTGATCGGCGAGTCGCCGGGAGTCGCCGTAATCAGCGACGGCGCCCACCAGCGCGCCGCCATAGGCGGCGAGCAGCTCGGCCAGCTGGAGCTGGTCAAGGTCGATCGCCCGCGGCCGGGTACTCAGCAGTGACAGCGTGACGAGGTCCTGGCCCTGGTAGGTGAGGACAACGATGCTGCGAATGCCGATCGCCAGCGCGGCCGCCGCGAACTCCGGCCAGCGGCCCTCCGCCAGCGTGTCGGGGCAGGTCACCGGACCACCGCTGACTGCCGCCTCGATCAGTGGCCCGCGGCCGCTCGTGAGCTGCACGTCGACGAGACGGGCAGGCTCCGGGTGACTGGATGCCGTGGCGGTCACTTCGCCGTGCCGCCATACGGTCACGTTCGCCGCCACGCACCCGCCGACCTGGCTGGCCGCGAGCTCCGTGATCTGGCTCAGCGATCTCTCCGCCGTGGCTGCTGCCAGGCTCATCAGCGCCGCGGCCCGGTCAGCCAGGTCGGAACTCGGCACGCCGCGCTACCCGTCTGCCTGACCGGCGGCCTGCGCGAGCGCGGCGAGGCCGACGTCTACCGAGTCATAGAGCGTGAGCTTGTCAGCCAGCCCGGTGATCCACAGCGTCTTGGTGTACCGGTACCGCGCATTGGCGAGCGCGAGTGCTCCGCCTCTGGCCTCGGCTTTCTTCCAGTGCCCGACGATGACCGCGAGAGCGCTGGTGTCGAGGAAACTGACCTCGCCGAAGTCAAGAATGATCGTGTTGTGGTCAGCCTCGGCCTGCGTCAGGCACTCGTCCAGCTGCGGGCTGGTCACGATGTCCAGATCTCCGCTGATCGCGATGATCACGGTGTCACCGCGGCTCTCGGCCGAGAGCGAGGCTCCTTCCACACTCCACACTCCGCCCTGGTTGTAACAACCTTCGCAGCACAACGCTATACCGGCACTTGATAGTTGGTAGCCGGTCGTCTGGCCGCTGGCGGTTGCATACACGCTAATCCGGCGGGCAGGTAGCGGGCGAACTGGCGCAATGACAGGGTGTCAGTACGGTCGCAATGACCGGAATGCCCGGGCCGCTTGCCGTCGGCTGGCGGCCAGCGATTGATGCTTTGGGGGTTGGCGTTGAGCGACCAGGCTGTCGCGGGCGGTGGAATCCGCCACGTGGCCTGGCTGTACCGGACGACAGGCGAGTACCTGTCCGGTATCCGGGACTTCGTTACCGCGGGTGCCTCAGCGGGGGAGCCAGTCCTTGTCGCCGTGCCCTCAGGCAGGCTGCCCCCTGGCTGGCAGCTGCCACGTGAGAATGCCGGCACCCGCAGCCTGGACGCTGCGGACCTCGGCCGGAACCCGGCTCGGCTGATGCCCGCCGTGCGTGCCTTTGCTGACGAGCACTATGGCCAGCGCATCCGGGTGATCTGCGAGCTGGCCTGGCTGGGTCGGTCAGGACCGGAACTGGCTGAAGTCACCCGGTACGAAATGATGGTAAATCTGGCTTTCTCCCTGACTTCCATCACGATGCTGTGCCCCTATGACGCCGCCAGCCTGCCGCAGTCTGCTAGTGCCTCGGCCTGCGCTACTCACCCCTGGCTGCGGCAGGACGGTTCGGAGCGAACAAGCAGTGACTATCGCCGGGCTCTCGACGGACGGGGCGAGCCGGAGCTGGCGCCGGTCCCGCACGGCGCGCGTGCGCTCTACTACCGCAGTGATCTGCGCCCACTGCGCGCGTTCGTCGCGGCCGAGGCCGACCGCGCCGGGTTGTCCGCAGTGCGCAGGACGGACCTGGTGATCGCCGCCAGCGAGGTCGCGGCTAACACGCTCAAGCACACCGCGGGCGCCGGCCTGGTACGCGTCTGGGTGGCCGGCGAAGAGATCCTGTGCCAGTTCGATGACTCCGGCTATATCAGGGACCCGCTTGCGGGATATGGGCGCCCTGCTGTGGACGAGCCGGGCGGGCAGGGCCTCTGGCTCGTCAATCAAGTCTGTGACCTGGCCGAGATACGCACCAGCCCGGCCGGCACCACAATCCGACTGCACATGTTCCTGGAAGCACCCCCGCTCGACCTCGCGGGCCGCGAATCGATCGGCCGACCCCGGCTTGGGCCAGTCGGGCCCGGATAGCCGGCGGCCCGCCGCTCGCGATGGCTCGGGCTCGCATCCGTCGTCAGCTGCGAGCGGAGGCCGGTGCGGCCGCGGTGCAATCGCGACATGACAGTCCCGATGGGCGTGCCCATGATCGCCGCAGTCTCCCGGTAGCTGAGGCCCTCGACGTCGATGAGATAGACGGTGAGCCGGAAGTCATCGGGGAGTGCCCCGAGTGCGCTGACGATCTCGTCGGACGGAATCCGGGCGAGGGCCTGCTCCTCGGCCGACCGCGCCAGCGCCAAGCGCTGCGCAGGCGGCTGGACCGCAGCTAGCTTCTCGGAGTCCGCGACGACCAACAGCGGCTCGCGCTGGCGCTTCCGGTAACCGGTAATGAACGTGTTCGCCAGGATCCTGTGCAGCCATGCGCGCAGGTTCGTACCGGGCTGAAAGCGGTGGTATCCCGCGCAAGCCCGGACGAGCGTTTCCTGAACGAGGTCTTCGGCGTCCTGGGCGTGATGCGTCAGCCGGAGCGCGCTGCGCTGCAAGGACGACCGGTATGGCAGCACGTCACGCTCGAACCGCCCAGCGAGCTCCGGGGTCATCGTGTGCCGCGTCGCCGTCGCCATGTGCGTCTCCTTTTGGTGGCAGCCCTACTACCTGCCGCCAGGCCGGATAAACGCGCGTCAGAAGGACGGCGCAGCACTCGCAATGACCGGCTGACCAGCGTGACCGCGTCACCATGCTTGACCAGCCCTAGCTCTGACGGCGCCGGTATTGGCTCAGCCGTATCGAGTTCCTGCGCCCACTGCTCGCCGTAGCCGGCGGCCGGGATCGTGAAGTCCACGTCGTGCTCGGCGGCGTTGAACAGCAGCAGGAAGGAATCGTCAGTCTCCCGCTCGCCGTGCGGGCCGGGTTCGCTGATCGCGTCGCCATTCAGGAAGACCGCCAGTGACTTGGCGAATCCGGCGGCCCAGTCGTCGTCTGTCATCGGCGTGCCGGCCGGGGTCAGCCAGCCGATGTCGGCCGGGCCGGTAAAGAATCGTCGGCGCCGCAGCACCGGGTGATCGGCGCGGAGCCGGATGAGCTGGCGCGCGACCGCGAACACGGACGTCCCCGCTGTGGCCTGGTCCTTCTCGTGCCCCGCGGCATCCGGCCAGTGCAGCCAGGACAGGTCGTTGTCCTGGCAGTAGGCGTTGTTGTTGCCGCGCTGCGTGCGGCCGAGTTCGTCACCGCCGAGCAGCATGGGCACACCCTGGGACAGCAGCAGCGTCGCCAGCATGTTGCGCTGCTGGCGGGCGCGCACGGCGAGCACGTCCGGGTTGTCCGTTGGTCCCTCCGCGCCGCAGTTCCAGGATCGGTTGTCGTCGGTGCCGTCGCGGTTGGCGTCGCCGTTGGCCTCGTTGTGCTTGCGGTCATAGCTGACCAGGTCGGCCAGGGTGAACCCGTCATGGCAGGTGACGAAGTTGACCGAGGCGACCGGCCGCCGGTTGTTACTGCTGTAGAGGTCGGCCGATCCGGTCAGCCGGGACGCGAACTCGCCCAGGGTGCCTGGCCGACCGCGCCAGAAGTCGCGGATCGCGTCTCGGTACTTGCCATTCCACTCGGTCCACAGCGGCGGGAAGTTGCCGACCTGATATCCGCCGGCGCCGAGGTCCCACGGCTCGGCGATGAGCTTCACCTGAGAGACCACCGGATCCTGCTGCACCAGGTCAAAGAATGCCGACAGCCGGTCGACGTCGTGGAACTCCCTGGCCAGCGCGGCGGCAAGGTCGAACCGGAAGCCGTCCACGTGCATCTCCAGCACCCAGTAGCGGAGCGAGTCCATGATCAGCTGCAGCACGTGCGGGCTGCTCATCAGCAGGCTGTTGCCCGTGCCGGTGGTGTCCGGGTAGTGACTACTGTCCGGCGGCTCGGTCAGCCGGTAGTAGCTGGAGTTGTCGATGCCGCGAAACGACAGCGTCGGACCGAGGTGGTTGCCTTCTGCGGTGTGGTTGTAGACGACGTCGAGGATGACCTCGAGGCCGGCCGCGTGCAGGGCGCGGACCATCGACTTGAATTCCGGGACTTGCTCGCCAGGCTGGCCGGCCGAGGCGTAGCCGCTGTGCGGCGCGAAGAACCCGATGGTGTTGTAGCCCCAGTAGTTCGACAGCCCGCGGTCGATGAGATGGCCGTCGCTGACGAACTGGTGCACTGGCATGAGTTCGACCGCAGTGACGCCGAGGTTCAGCAGGTGCTCGACCACGGCCGGGTGCGCGAGTCCTGCGTAGGTGCCGCGCTGCCTGGTTGGAACAGCCGGATGCAGCATGGTCATGCCGCGAACGTGCGCCTCGTAGATCACGCTGCGGTGATACGGAGTGCGCGGCGCGTGGTCGTTGCCCCAGTCGAAGTAGGGATTGGAGACAACGCATTTCGGCATGCTGGCGGCGGAGTCGGTGGCGCTCGGCTCACCGGGATGCCCGAGCTCGTAGCCGAATACCGGCGGACCCCAGCGCACCTCGCCGTCGAATGCCTTGGCGTAGGGGTCGAGCAGGAACTTGGCCGCGTTGCAGCGGTCTCCCGCCGCGGGGTCATACGGGCCGCCCACGCGGTAGCCGTACCGCTGGCCGGGGCCGACCCCTGGCAGGTAGCAGTGCCAGACGAACCCGTCGACCTCAGTGAGCAGGACCTGTTCCTCGGGCTCGTCACCGGCACTCCGGCCATCCCCGAACAGGCACAACTCGATCTGGTGCGCCGCTTCGCTGAAAATCGCGAAATTGGTCCCGACGCCGTCGTAGGAAGCGCCGAGTGGATACGGCGCGCCCGGCCAGGCTGGCCTGCTCCTCATGCGGCTCCTCACTACAGCGGTGGCTGCCTCGGAGAGCAGGCTGCCCCCTGGCACGCCGCGTAAACGGACAAGCTGGTCAAAGTAGACCGGAGTTTGGTGTGACCCGGCGGGCACGATTGAAATCCTGAGGATGGGTAGCAGGCGGCGCATGACTGCCACAACCAAGACGGGGAACGCGCCTGGTTCGGGTGGCAACGTCCTATCCGCTCTCGACGCAAAGGTCCCCACCTCGTTCCTCTGGTCGCTGACGCTGCTCGCGACGATCGGCGGCTTCCTGTTCGGCTACGACACCGCCAACATCGGTGCAGCGCTCAATCTGGTCCCCTATCCACTGACCGGACTTGCGCTCGGTTACCTCGTGTCCGGCGCGTCGCTCGGCGCGGCGGCGGGCGCGCTCGCGGCCGGCCCGCTGACCGACCGCTTCGGCCGGAAATCTTTGCTGATCATCGACGCGCTCATCTACGCCGTCGGCGCCATCCTGTCGGCTGTCACCCCCAACGCAGCGATACTGCTGGCCGCCAGGACCCTCATCGGGCTCGCTATCGGGGCCGACTCGGCCATCGCCACCGCGTATATCGCCGAGTACGCGCCCCGAGGGCGGCGCGGATCGCTCAGCATGCTGCAGCAGTGGATGATTACCGTCGGCATTCTCGGCTCCTACATCGTCGCGCTCGTCATTCTGTCCGCGTGGCCACACAGCGCGGCCAGCAGCGGCTGGCGGCTGATCCTCGGGCTCGGGGCGGTGCCGGCCATCGTCGGGTTTGCGCTGCGGACCAAGATGCCGGAATCGCCGCGCTGGCTCATGCGGCACGGCAAGTACGACAAGGCACGCGACGCGCTGGGGCGGCTCGGGGTGGAAACGACCGTTGACGACGTGGAACGGACGGCCGGCGCGGTCAGGCTGGCCGACGTCCAGCAGCGCACGGTCCGGTCCCGGTGGACGCCAGGCGTCCGGCGCGCGTTGATCATCGTGTCCGTCTTCTTCGTCTTGCAGCAGATCACCGGCATCAATGTGCCGCTGTACTACGGGCCGCATCTGCTCGGCCCGCTGTTCCAGGCCGGCGGCGGGAAGGTCGCCACCACCATCGCCGGTGTCGAGGTGACAGCCATCATGACGGCCGTGAACGTGGCGGCGACCTACATCGGCTTCCGCTACATCGACAAGGTGGGCCGGCGCAAGATCTCCATGGCCGGGTACACAGGAATGGCAGTGTCTGCGGTGATCGCGGCCATTGGCCTCGGCTTCCTGGACGGTACGGGCCGGATCGTGCTGGTGATGGTCGGACTCGACATCTTCATCGCCTGCTTCGCGCTCGGGGTGGGCGGTACCGGCTGGCTGATCCAGGGCGAGTCGTTCCCGACAGCCGTCCGCGGCCGGGCGGCGGCGATCGCGGCCTCTGTCGACTGGCTGGCCAACTTCGCGCTCATCGAGGCGTTCCCGAACATGCAGAGCGCCATCGGCGTCGGCTGGGTGCTGATCGTCTTCGCCGCGCTCTGCGCGCTGGCGATCACGTTCATTTTCCTTTTCCTGCCGGAGACCAAGGGGCATTCGGTCGAGGAGATCACTGAGCTGTTCGAGCGGCCGGCCAGACAGGCCGTCTCTGCCAGCCTGACCCGGCCGAGCGCGGTGTCTCGGCCAGCCGGGGTGCCGCAGGCGACGGCTGGGGTACCTCTGAGCGGTAGTGATGGTGGCTCAGGCTGAGAGGAGCAGCGCGATGATGCTGAGCTTCCTGCGTCCGCTCTACCGTGATTTCGGCCGATGGGTCTCCGTATACCTCGACACGAGTCGCCGGTTGCCGGCCTCTGCCGAGGGTGTGAAGCTGCGTTGGCGCGAGGCCAGGGATCACCTGGCCGCCGACGGCGCCGACGCTGCCACGCTCGAGGCGCTGCAGGCGGCGCTCGAGGGGCCCGAACTGGCCGCGCCGGGCCGGGCTATGTTCGCCAGGGGCGGCCGGGTTGTGCTGACGCCCGCCCTGCGCACGCCGCCCGAGGTGCCGCGGGCTGAGTTCGGCCCGTTGCCTGATGTACTGCCCTTTCTTGTCCAGCACCTGCCGCCGGTGCCAAGGGTCCAGGTGAGCGTCGGCCGCGACGGCGGCGCCATCGTTGGTGTCGATGCCGGGGCCGCGTCGGTCCCGCCCGAGCAGCCTGCGATGGCCGGGGCGGCCGAGCATGCCGGAGGTATCGAGCCTGTGCACAAGGCGCACCTGGGCGGTCTGGGAAGACCGCGCCGGGAAACAGGCATCGAACGCAACTGGGACGATAACGCCAAAGATCTCGCTGCTCGAGTCCAGCAGACGGCCACCAAGGTCGGTGCTGACTACCTGCTGCTGGCGGGCGACGTCAAGGCACGGGGCCTGCTTCTGAAGCACCTTCGGCCGCCGCTGGCAGACAACGTAGTGATCGTCGACGCGGAGATCGCCGCGAACAGCCCGGAACTTGCCGCGGTGGCCGACGCCACGGTTTCCCAGCGTGTCGCCAGGCAAGACAGCCAGCGGTTCGGGGAGTGGCACCGGCTGCATGCACACGGCCTGGGTGCCGAAGGGCTGCCCGCGGTGGTCGCGGCCCTGCGCGACGGGCTAGCCGCCGAGGTCTTCGTTTCCCGGCAGCCGAGCCGGGACGCGCTGGTCTGGACCGGACCGGCGCCGACCGACATCGCGACCGAGCCGGCCGACCTACGCAATCGCGGGGTATCCGAGCCGGTCCAGGTGACAGCTGACAGCGCGCTGATCCGGGCCGTGGCCGGCACGGATGCCGAGTTCAGGTTCCTGCCGGCCGCGACCGCTCAGTCGCTGCCTGCCGACCACATCTGCGCGATCCTGCGGTAGGAGACCAGCCCAAAGACACCCCGTTACGTGTCGTTGAGGTTTGACCTGAGGTTTTTGCTCTATTTCGCGCCCGAGGCGGGCCTGCTGGGCGGGCCGAGGACGCCGGCGGCCTCACTGGCGGGCGCCTGATCCGCACGATCCGCGCCGTCCGGATGGACTGGCTCCGCGGGTTGCTGCGGCTCCTTGGTGTCTGGATCACCGGTGGCGTCGGGTGCCTGCCCGACAGCTGAATCATCGGGCAGCGGGTGCTGAAGCAGATCCAGCGCCACGTGCGGCAGCTCCCGAAGCCGCAGATCGCGGAATACCGGCGCCCTCGCGACCAGGATCACGCCTACCACGAGGGCGAGTACGCCCACGAGCTGCAGGGCGACCAGCAGGGGAGTGATGTGCACCTCGTCGCCGAATACCACCACCCCGAGGATGATGCCGGCAGTTGGCTCGGCGGCTGTGACGGCAGGCAGTGACTTGTGCAGCGGCGCAGCATTGAAGGCGTTCTGCACCAGCCAGAGCCCGATGAGGCTGGCGGCGATCGCCGCGTAACCCGGCCAGTGCACCAGCAGGTGCAAGGGGTGGCGGCCGTCGAGGATCTGGACGGTGCGCCTAGTAAAGGCATCGGCGATGCCCAGCATCAGGCCGGCCGCAATGCCGGTCAGGGTGGCGCGCACCCCGCCGGACCGCTTGCGACCGAGTTGCACGAGGAAGACCGCGATCAGTGCGATGGCCGCAGCGGCCGGCCAGTGGCTGGTAGAGCCGAACGACTCCGACGGGGCCTTGACCGTCCTGGTCAGCGACAACGCGGCCACCCCGGCGGTCAGCAGCACGGCACCGACGATCTCGGTCTTCTGAAGCGCCTGCCCGGACAGCGGGACGGCCAGCAAGAGCGCGAAGATCAGATTGGTCGTGAGCAGGGGCTCGGAGACGGTCAGGGTGAGATGGCCGAGCGTCCAGGATTGCGCGAGGTAGCCCGCGGTCATCACCGCGATACCCGCCAGCCAGCGGCGGTTGCGCACCAGTCGTGCGATCAGGCCAAGGTGCAGAAACTTAGCATCAGGCACCTGCTCGGCGGCGTGCTGCTGGAGCACGAAGCCGGATCCGGTCAGCATCGCTGCGACCAGTGTTATCCCGACATAAAGGCCGTTCATGGCGGCACCAGGGCGGTTTTAGCCAAGTGACAGAAAGCGCCGCTGATGGCAGCGGCGCCTGAATCGCGGCTCGGCGTGCCGGTCGGCGGGGATGGCGGTGGGTCAGTGCCCTGCGGCCACGATTCAGTGCGCACATACACCTCAACGAGCACAGCCAGTTACGAGTTCTCCGCCGAGCCAGGTCCGGCAGGCGCGCCATCCCCGTGCCACCACAGTATGCAGCGACGCGGACCCACGAGCCGGGCACGGTCCCGTCAGTCCGCTGCCCTGCTGGCGGGCGGCCAAACTGCGGCGTCGGCGTGTTTCTGTGCGCTCGGGCTGCCGGCTGAGTGCCCGTGCATCAACAGCTGCCGTTTTGATTGCTGCCGGAATCCACGGGTAGCGCACGTGGGTTCGATGGGAGGCAGACAATGGTGTTACGTACGACAAGCAGTCCTGGTATCCGCAGCCTTATTCCGGCACGGATTGACCGGCTGCCCTGGTCCAGATTCCACTCCAGGCTGGCCGGGTACCTAACCGTCAGCGAGGTGTTCCCGCTCGAGGTGCGCGCCAAGGCGATCGCGGTGTTCTTTGCCATCGCCCAGTGCTTCGGGTTCCTCGGCACGCACCTGTATGGCCACCTCATCGGGACCGGCAAAGACCCGACCTCGCTCTACATCGGCTATCTGATCGGTGCCGGCGCGATGATCGTCGGCGGCCTGGTCGCGGCATTCCTGGGCGTCGATGCAGAGCGCAGGCCACTGGAGGATGTCGCGCGACCGCTTTCGGTCATAGCCAAGCCAGCAGCGACGAGCCTCAGCGCGGGCGGGCGGCCGCAATCAGAACAGCGCTAGTCGACGATTGCTCGGCGGAAGCGCAGAGCCGGGGCATACCCCACGGGGAGTCCCGGCCCTGCCGTTTGCCCGGGTCACCGTGAACTCCCTTGTGCTAGCTGCCCGATGGGCGGATTAGCGGCGCGACCCGCGGGTAACGCCAGAACGTCCGACCGTTCAGAAGCAACCAACGTGCAGCCAAGGACAGCAGGCTTCAGAACGGCTGACGGGAGGTTCGACATGGGCCGCCACGCCGCCGCGCAGCCGCTGTCCCCAGGCACTGCCGCGAAGCCCGACGTGCTGCACGCATGGCGAGTGAGTCAGCTCATCCGGCTTGGGCTTGCGTCGCCGGTGGCGGACGCTATCGCAGACCGAGTCGACTGGCATGAGGTGGCCGAGCTGGTCAGGCGTGGGTGTCCGGCCTCACTCGCAGTGACGATCATCGAGTAATCACCACAGGGGTTAAGGCCGGAGCTCCCACTCCGAACCTGGCTGCACCGTCGTGCGTGTCAGTAGCGCCCATAGCGCCCGTCATCCCGCTGGGCCGCCATTCGATCTTCGTCTTCTTCGAGCGGCGTGCGGGCCGGATAAGAGCGTCGTTGGCCACGTGCCCACGGCGCCCAGACAATCAGCCAGACGATCAGTCCGATCGCGCCGACGATGATGAGGATGTCACCAACTGCACGCAGGTCTATTCCGTGCGTTGCAGGGGTCGCGATAGCAAAACGAAGGATCGCTCCAACGGCCAGCAGCACTAGGGCTGCACCTATCTTCATGACCAGCCTCCATGGACGGAAGCGGCCAATCTGCCCATGAGGCAGAAAGACAAACGAGCATCAAACCGTTCGCCGGCCTGGTTCTGCTTTCGCCCATCCATTCCGGGTCGGCAGTCGCGTCCAGTTCAGGGCAGGGGCCTGGCTGGTCAGATGG
Organism: Streptosporangiaceae bacterium; assembly: GCA_035631375.1. Taxonomy (GTDB): domain Bacteria; phylum Actinomycetota; class Actinomycetes; order Streptosporangiales; family Streptosporangiaceae; genus JAJYUU01. The sequence continues at coordinate 18,166 of DASQIW010000192.1, read as the reverse complement.
AGGGCCTGGTGATCGACGGCGGCGTCACCTATGTCCGGATTCAGACAGCGGACGGACCAGCGCCGGGCAGGCTCCAACGGGTGGGAGGAGCGCTGCAGGCATTCGTTGCGGAAACGTGGGTAGCGCTCTCAGATGGCCGTAGAGACGGAAACCAAGTACGAAGCCGACGCTGCCGCTGTGCTGCCCGACCTGCATTCGCTACCCATGGTTCGCGACATCAGCGGGCCCGACCTGGAGCGGCTTGAGGCCGTGTACTACGACACGGCCGACCTCCGATTGCTCCGCTCGGGTATCACCCTGCGCAGGCGCAAGGGCGGCCATGACGAGGGCTGGCACCTGAAGCTGCCGGCCGGCCCGAGCAGTCGCGAGGAAATCCGGCTCCCCCTCGGCCGGGCAGGACGCCGGGTGCCGACAGAGCTTGCAAATCTCGTCAAAGTGCGCAGTCGGGGAGATCTGCTCGCCCCCGTTGCAGCGATCACCACGCTGCGGCAGACCGTCACGCTGCTCGGCAGCGACGGCGAGTCCCTCGCCGAGGTGGCAGACGACCATGTGCAGGCCACAGCAACCGTCGGTATTACCGCCGGACCATCTCACTGGCGCGAGGTCGAGGTCGAACTCACCGCTGGTGGCCGCGACCTGCTCGAAGCCGCCGACAGCCTGCTGCGGCGAGCCGGAATGCAGCGGTCGGGCAGGTCAGCAAAGCTCGAGCGGGTGCTGGGCAGCCAGCTGCCGGAGCCCCCGATTCCCTGGTCGACTGGCACGACCGCAGACGAGGTTGTCATGGCGTACATGCGCGAGCACGCTGACAGGCTGATGGCGCTGGATCCGATGGTCCGGCGGCGTGAGCCGGACGCCGTGCACAAGATGCGGGTTGCCAGCCGCCGGCTGCGCAGCACGCTCCGCGCCTTCAGAACCGTCACCGGCACCTCCGACAGCGAGCACATCGCTAACGAGCTCAAATGGCTCGGTACCGTACTCGGCGACGAGCGTGATGCCGAAGTTCAGGCCGTCCGGCTTCAGGCGCACGTGCAGGCCACTGACATCGATGTCCTCCTCGGCCCTGTGCAGGCGCGGATCCAGGCGCACGTCGCGAAGGCCTCCGCGACCAGCCATGCGGCGGTCACGGCTGCCTTGAACTCCGAGCGTTACTGGGCCCTGCTCGACGCACTTGACGCCCTCATGGCCAGCCCGCAGGCCGGCCCCGAAGCCAGCCAGCCCGCAAGCCAGGTGGTACCGAGTGCTGTCGGGCGCTGCTACCGCAAGTCCCGGCGGCGCATGCAGGCGGCAGCCCTGCAGCCGCCAGGGTCGGCCAGGGACGCTGCGCTGCATGAAGCGCGGAAGGCGGCCAAGCGAGCCCGGTACGCTGCCGAGGCCGCGATCCCGGTTGGCGGGAACCAGGCGCGGCAGCTTGCGGGGCAGCTGCAGAACGTTCAGTCGGTCCTCGGCGACCATCACGACACCGTCGTAGGGCGTCAGCTCTCGCGAAGGCTGGGCATAGCGGCGCAGCTCGCCGGTGAGTCGGCATTCACGTACGGAGTGTTCTACGAGCGCGACATGTGCTCGGGCGCACGCACCGACGCGCAGGCCCAGCAGGCGTGGCAGCACGCGAGCCGGCGCAGGTACCGCTCATGGCTATCCTGAGCGGCCGCGCGCAGCTAGTACGGAGCTCCGACCGCAGCAGCACCGAAGGCTTGCTGCGCGCTTGCCGGGCTCACGCGCGACGATGCCAGGGTTTACCTCCCAGGCGGCGACCGCGTGACAGCGCCCGGCCGTCCCGGTGAGACGCCAGAACAGCGCGATGACCGCAATCTGACGGACCTGCTCCAGGAACTGCGGGTTGCCACGCTCGGCGTGCAGGTGTTGTTCGGGTTTCTCCTTGGCCTGCCGTTCACAGTCCGGTTTAGCCGTCTGGACGCGTGGCAGCGGTGGCTCTACCTGGCGATCCTGGTTCTGTCCAGCATCTCCATCGCCCTATTGGTGGCGCCAGTGACGTACCACCGGCTGCTTTTTCGCCGCCATCAGCTCGGGAACCTGCTTCGCGCTGCGAACGCCATGGCGATCGGCGGCGTGGTCTCGGTTGCCCTGGCTGTCACGGGGGCGGTGGTCCTGGTAACGAGCTACGTCGAGCCCGGCGTGGCGGCAGCCGCCATCAGCGCTGTCGTGGGGGCTATGTTCGCGATCTTGTGGTTCGGGCTGCCGCTGGCGCGCAGGTCGAAGCCACCACGCGGCACCCCGAGGAGGCGATGAGCCGGCCCAGGCGCCGGGCGGCCGACCCGCTGCCCTACGACGAGCGGGCCGACCTGCCGGGTCGATCCATCGGGTGGCCGGCCGCCTGGTCGGGCTGGGTGCTCCAGTCACGACGGGCCGGGACGTAGACGCCCTCGCCGCCCTCGTCGGTCTTAGTCAGCAAACCGCGTGCCGTCATGTCCTTGAGCGTCTCGTCGACCAGGGCCTGATCTCGCCGGGCGGCCGCCGCTATCGCTGACCGGCTCGGACGGCGGCCGGTGTATTCCAACGTGGCGACGGCCTCGAAAATCTCCAGGCCGGTGTCATTGACGGTCTGTGCGTCCACGGGTGGCTGTGTCATGGCGCCTCCCTCACCGCGAATCTGTGCGTGAAGTTACAGTTGCCGCGAAACGGGCGCCGGAAACCTTGCCCACTCGCTCACTGCACCGACAGGTGGCCCGGGCGGCTGGCGGCCCACGCCGGTGGCCGTCACCGAGACGGCGTCGCGCTCGACTTGGCCGCTGGTGAGGAGTGGGCCGGGGCGTGCGCCTGAGCAAGCGCGAGCTGGTTGTCATGGGCGGCCGCGCCGGCGAGTCCCTGGGTCATCCACGACAGCATGGGCGGCACCTGGGCGTGCCAGCTTCCCATCGTGTGACCACCGCCGGGCATGATCACCAGCGGCACGTCCGCTTCATGCAGCTGCAGGAGCTGGGCGAAGTACTGGGCGTTGCTGACGTCGGCGCTGCTGCCCTGGCCGGCGCCCAGCCAGAACAGCGGCAGCCGCGCGCCGGGCGCCAGGGTGCGCACCTCGTCGAGTGGCGTGTTCTCAGCCCGGAGTGTGCTGTTCCCGCCGAATGGATCCACCGCTTTGAGGGGATTGCCGAGCTTGTTCTTCATCGGGGCGTAGTAGCCGCTCAGCGAGGCCGCATAGCCGTACCGGTAGCGGTACCGCAGCGCCATGTTGGCGGCGCAGAAACCCCCCTCGGAGTAGCCGGCCACGCCCCAGGCGCTGCCGGCAGGCATCACCCGCAGCAGGTGCCCGACCTCGTTCGGCACATCCTCAGCGAGGTAGGTCAGGTCCTGCGGGCCGCCGACCTGGTTGAGGCACTGCAGGGAGATGTTGTTGGCGCCATTGGCGTCCGGCATGACCAGCACGGCCGGGCTCGCCTGGCCTTGCTTGACCAGCTGGTTCAGTGTCTGCTCGACGCCCACGACATTGATCCAGTCCTGGGGAAGACCCGGCTGGCCGTGGATCAGCTCGATCACGGGGAACCGGTACTTCGCAAACCGGTCCTGGAAGTACTGCGGCGGGAGGTAGATGTAGACCTGCCGGGTGATATGGCTGAGCTTGCCGGGGATCGCCACGCGCAGCGTGTAGCCCTGGATCTCGGCCAGGCGCAGGTAGACCGCTCGCTGGTCGAACGTGAGGCTTTTGTTGCCTGCCAGCAGGCTGCCCTGCGAAACCTGCGGTCCGGAGTTGGGGCTGGTATTCGAGAAGTCTGCGATCGCCGCTCCCCAGGTCGAGTAGTAGCTGAAGTACTTGTTGACCGACAGCACCCCGAAGAACATGGCGACAGCGAATGACAGCAAGGCTGCGACGACTTTCAGTGCCAGCCGCCTGGCGACGACCAGCCACCAGATGAGCGCGCCGAAACCCAGCACCAGCAGGACGAAGAGCATCCAGCTTTGCGGTTCCAGCATCAGTCAGCCCCCGGCGTGGACAGCTCACTGCCCACGCTAGTCGAGCAGTGCCGCTGCACTAGCAAACGCGACCCGGCGGCCCCAGGTTGCGGCATTGGCCCCTGTTGGCGAAGTTCATAGCTGCGCGATACGTGCTTCATAACGACGCGATACCTGACTCATGGCGGCGCTATACCTGGCCATTACCCGCAGCGCACCGGGAGCCCGATGTTTGAGTCCCGCACGGTGGGAACAACCACCGCGCAGGCGGACCCCCCGTCCCCCCCGCCAGGAGTTACGGATGAAACAGATGACCACGCAAGTGACGGGCGTGCCGACGTGGCCCGACGACCTCGACGCGCTCGACGACGCGGCCCTGCTGACGACGATCCAGTCACTGCCTCGCGGCGACAGGCGGCGCGACGCCGCAGCCGAGGTGCTGGTCACTCGTTACCAGCCGCTCGTGCGGTCTTGTGTGCTGCGGTACAAGAACAGCACAGAGCCACACGAGGAACTCATGCAGGTCGGCTACATCGGCCTGCTGAAGGCGATCAACAACTTCGACCCGAGGCTCGGTGCCAGCCTGGCCGGGTACGCACAGCCGTGCGTCAGCGGCGAGATCAAGCGCCATTTCCGCGACCGGCGCTGGGGAGTGCACGTCAAGCGCTCCGTGCAGGAACTCAGGCTTGAGCTGCGAGATATCGCCGCGGAGCTGACCGCTGAGCTAGGGCGGCTGCCATCTGACGGCGAGCTGGCCGAGCAGGCCGGCGTCAGCGATGACGAGGTGCGAGAGGTCAGGCAGGCCGACATGGCCTTCAGGGCCGCGTCGCTGGACGCGCCGGCTGGCAGCGACGCCGCCGGTGCCAGCTTGTCCGAGCTGCTTGGTGACGAAGACCCGCAGCTTGAGCACGTGCTCGACATGCAAGCGGTCTGGGCTCACTGGGGCGAGCTGGCGGAGCGCGAGCAGAAGCTGCTGCTCATGCGCTTCTACGGCAACATGACCCAAGCCGAAATCGGTCAGCGCCTCGGCATCTCCCAGATGCACGTGTCCCGGTTGCTCGCCGAGTCCCTGGCCTACCTGCGCGACCGTCTGACCGCGTGCGAGACAGAGGTTGTATCGCGAGCCTGACCACTGAAGGATCCCTGATGAGAACCGCGACCGCCCTCACGTTAGCGGCGATAGGCGCCATCCTGGTGTTCGCCGTGACCGCCGAGCCGCCCGGCTTCAGCTTCCACGCTGCCGGGTGGGTGCTGATGCTCACCGGTCTGGCTGGTGCCGTTCTGCCACGGCGCGGCTCCAGCTGGCTGCGCCGCCGAGTAGTGCTCTCGAGTACAGACCGGCCGGTTCCCGTCGAGGCCAACCAGCGCACGTTCTCCAGGCTGCTGGTGCCTGGCGGGGTCATCGCTGAGCGGCACGAGGGAGTCACCGTGGACGCACCAGTGGAGAAGGAGACAATCGAGCAGATTATCGAGGAATAATCGACAACTCAGGCAGAACGCAGGTTTGCGTTGGCGGGCGCCTGGCAATACCTTTACTTAGTCGTGTCTGCGACGAAGGCACGCCCTCATGCCAGCGATGGCATCAGCACTGACGACCATGTGTAAACGCGCGATGGTCACGGTGCAATCGGGTGAGGGTGTGCCATTTCCTTGTTCTGGCCGCCCGTTCGCGATTGCGCTCTGGTCCCGCGACGTTACTTCAGTCAGCGGGGCCGGGCCTGCATTCCCCGGCGCCGCAGCCCGGGAGGCAGTTCCATGCGTATCGCGCTTATCACGGCGCACGACCCCATGGCGACGGCTGTGACCGATGGCCAGTTCGTCCAGCCAGCGTCGCTGGCTCGCGCGCTCGCCGCGCACGGCCACCGCGTCACCGTGTACGCCCGGCAGCACCGCGCCGACTCCCCGCGCACCACCATTCTCGGGCGCGGCGCCTCCGTCGAGCACGTGACCGCTGGGCCGCCGAGGCCGCTGAGTGCCGACCAGGCCGCCCGGCATAGCCCTGAGTTCGCTCGCTATCTCGCCGACCGGTGGCGGGTCCGGCCGCCGGACGTGGTGCACGCGTTTTCATGGGTCGGCGGCCTCGCCGCACTCGGCGCACGCCGCGGCATGCAAGTGCCCGTGCTGCAGACGTTCGGTTCGCTCGGCGCAGCGGAGCGCCGGCACGGTGTCGCTGCCGAGGTATCGGCCGCCCGGCTGAAGATGGAGGCGTGCATCGCCCGCTCCGTCGACATGGTGCTCGCCTGCTCGAGCGATGAGGCCGACGAGCTCGCCCGCCTCGGAGTGGCGAAGTCAGCAGCCCGGGTGATCCCGTTCGGCGTCGACACCGACACGTTCACGCCGGAAGGTGCCCGGGCGCCGCGCAACAGCCAGTACCGTCTCGTCGCAGTCGCCCCGGCCGGGGAGCCGCGCGGCCTGCACGTTGTCGTGCGTGCGCTGACTCAGCTGCCCGAGACCGAGCTGGTGATCGTCGGCGGCCCGGACGCGCGGCACCTGCCGCGCAGCGGCGCGTGGCGTGACCTCTGGCAGCTGGCCGCGCGGCTAGGCGTCCGCGGCAGGATCACGCTGGCAGGCGACGTGCCAGAGGCCGACCTTCCGGCGCTGCTGCGATCGGCGGACCTGATGGTCAGCGCGCACGCATACGACACCACGGGCATTGCCGCTATCCGGGCCATGGCCTGCGGCATCCCGGTCGTTGCTCCCGCGATCGGCGCCCACAATGACGCCGTCGTGGACGGCGTCACCGGCCTGCTCGTCGCCCCGGAGAGCGCTGGCGAACTTGCCCGTCGGGTGCGGGCGCTGCTGGCCGGGCCGGTCGAGCTGCAGGCGCTCAGTTACGCGGCTGTTGACCGGGCCCGGTCACGCTTCGCGCTCGACCGGATCAGCCGGGAAGCCGCGACGGCCTACGAGTGGTGCCTGCGCGGTCAGGCCGCGGCAGAGACGGCAGCGCCGGCGGAGGATGGCGAGGAGGCCGAGGAGGCAGGCGTGCGGGAGCTGGTCGCCTTCGGCTGAGGAGTCCGGGGCGGGAACGCGGTGCCGGATGGCGGCCGCCAGGCGCAGAGTGTCCATGCGGCATGCTTGACTGGCCTGCGGCGCGGCTGCGGCCCGAGGGCTAGCGGGACGGCTAGCGGGTCTGGCAGCGCGTCGTCTCGTACCAGCGTTCCCGTCCTGGAGAGGCAGCGTTGACCACGACCCAGCAGGTCCGGCTGGCCGAGTACACGACGCTGCGCCTGGGCGGCCCGGCTGCGCGGTTCGTCGCTCCGCCGACCGAGGAAGACCTGATCGCCGCCGTCGCGGCCGCCGACCGGGAGGGCGATCCCGTGCTCGTGCTCGGTGGCGGCAGCAACCTTGTCGTGGCGGACGCGGGCTTTGAGGGCGCGGTAGTGCGCGTGGCATCGGCTGGTGCCCAGTTCGCCGCGAGTGACGGCTCGGTCGAGGTCGCGGCGGCGGCAGGGCAGGACTGGGATGAGCTGGTTCGCCAGTGCCTGGCCGAGGGGCTGTCAGGGATCGAGTGCCTGTCGGGCATACCAGGCAGTGTCGGCGCGACGCCAATCCAGAATGTCGGAGCCTACGGCCAGGAAGTCGCGGAGACGATCACCGCGGTCCGTGCTTACGACCGGCAGGCGGGCCAGACTGTCCGGCTGGGCCCGGATGACCTGGACTTCGGCTACCGGACCAGCATGTTCAAGCGGCAGGCGGCCGCAGCCGGCCGTGATGGCTGGGCGCGTACCCGCCCAACCGCTGGCGACGCAGGGCCGCCACCGGCTGCGGCCGCGACCGGCCGGTTCGTGGTGCTCGGCGTGACCTTCCGGCTAGCGGAGGACCCGATGTCGGCGCCCGTGCGGTACGCGGAGCTCGCCAGGACTCTCGGCGTCGCGGAGGGCACCCGGGTTCCGGTCGATGATGCCCGCAGCGCGGTACTCGAACTGCGGCGCGGCAAGGGCATGGTGCTCGATGACCGCGACCCCGATTCCCGCAGCGCCGGCTCGTTCTTTACCAACCCGGTCGTCCGCGCGACCGAGTACGAAGCGCTGCGGGAACGGCTCGGCGCGTCGTCGCGCATCCCGCACTGGGCTGCCGGTCCGGGGGAGGTGAAGCTGTCCGCTGCCTGGCTGATCGAGCACGCGGGGTTCAGCAAGGGGTTCCGGCTGACCGACGACCCAGCTGGCGCCCGGATCTCGACTAAGCACACGCTGGCCCTGATCAACCCGGGTGAGGCGACCACGGCCAGCCTGATCCGGCTCGCCAGGACGATCCGGGATGGCGTGCGGGCCGAGTTCGGGGTCGAGCTGGTCAACGAGCCGACTCTGGTCGGCGTGACGCTCTAGCGGGCCAGTAGCCGATAGCGGCCAGCAGGCAGTCCGCGGGGACTTCCGCGTGGCTCAGTCGGGCGGAGCGGCGAGCCACTCCTCGATCCCGGCCAGCAGCCGCTTCTGGATACTGGCCGGCGCCGCCGAGCCGAGAACCGACATCCGTGCCAGCCCGGCCAGGTCGGAGTCCGACATCCCGTGCACGCGCCGCGCCAGCTCGTACTGCGCGGCCAGGCGCGGGCCGAAAAGCAGCGGATCGTCGGCGCCCAGCGCCACTGGGATGCCGGCCCGGATCAGCTCGGGCAGCGGCACGTCGCGCGCCGTGGCGGCGACACCCAGTGCCACGTTGGACGTCGGGCAGACCTCGAGCGTCACCTGACTCTGCGCGAGCCGCGCGAGCAGCTCGGGGTCGCGGGCCGCCGCGACGCCGTGACCGATCCGGTCGGCATGCAGCTCGTCCAGGCAGGCCCGCACGCTCGCTGGGCCAGCCAGCTCGCCGCCGTGCGGGACCGATCGCAGCCCGGCCCTGGCGGCAATCCTGAACGCCGGCGCGAAATCAGCAACGGTGCCGCGGCGCTCATCGCTGCTGAGCCCGAATCCGACCACCCCGTGGTCGGCATAGACGGCCGCGAGCCTGGCCAGCGTCCGCGCATCCAGCGGGTGCCTCGTCCGGTTGGCCGCCACGATGATGCCCAGGCCGATGCCGGCCGCCTGCGCAGCGTCTGCGGCCGCGGACAGGACGAGCTCGAGCATCGGGGTGAGGCCACCGAACCTGCCCGCGTAGCCAGACGGGTCGATCTGCATCTCCAGCCAGCCCGAGCCATCGGCCCGCTCGTCGGCCGCCGCCTCAGCCAGCAGCCGCCGCACGTCGGCTTCGGTCCGTAGCACAGACCGGGCGATGTCGTACAGCCGCTGGAAACGGAACCAGCCGCGCTCGTCGGCGCCACTGAGCTGCGGCGGCCATTCGTCGGCCAGCGCTTCCGGCAGGTTGACGCCGTGCAGGTCGGCGAGTTCCACCAGCGTGCGGTGCCGCATCGACCCGGTGAAATGCAGGTGCAGGTGCGCCTTCGGGAGCGCGGCGATCGGCCGGGGCACCAGCCAAGTGTGCCAGCTAAACCGGCGCCAGCCGACCGGTCTGCGGCCTGATCAAGTCGCCCTAACTGGCGGTGTTGAGCAGCTTGACGATCCTCGATACGCCTTCCTCCAGGTCGGCGTCCCCGAGGGCGCAGGACAGCCGGAAGTAGCCGTCGGTGCCGAACGCCTCGCCGGGGACCACGGCCACGTCGACCTCGTCCAGCAGCAGCTCGGCGAGCTGCGACGAGGTCTGCGGCCGCTGCCCGGCAATCTGCCTGCCCAGGACGCCCTTGACCGACGGGTAGCAGTAGAACGCGCCCTCCGGCAGCGGGCAGATGACGCCAGGCACCTCGTTCAGCATCGACGTCATCATCGACCTCCGGCGGTCGAAGGCGGCCCGCATCTGCGCGACGGCCGACAGGTCACCGGATACCGCCTCGAGGGCGGCGGCCTGGGCCACATTGCAGACGTTCGAGGTCGCGTGCGACTGCAGGTTCGCCGCTGCCTTGATCACATCCGCCGGCCCGGCCATCCAGCCAACCCGCCAGCCGGTCATGGCGTATGTCTTAGCGACCCCGTTCAGCACGACGCACGTATCGGTGATCTCAGGCGCGACGACCGGCATCGAAACGAATCGTGCAGCGCCGTATACGAGGTGCTCGTAGATCTCGTCGGTGATGACCCAGAGCCCGCGGTCGGCGGCCCAACGGCCGATCTCGGCCACCTGCTCGGGCGGGTAGACCGCGCCGGTCGGGTTCGACGGGGAGACGAAGAGCAGCACCTTCGTCCGGTCCGTGCAGTGTGCCTCCAGATCCTGGACGGTCGTGCGGTAGCCGCTGTTCTCGTCGGTGTACACCAGCACAGGGACGCCGCCGGCGAGCATGATCGACTCGGGGTAGGTGGTCCAATACGGCGTCGGCAGCAGCACCTCGTCACCAGGATCGAGCAGCGTAGCGAACGCCTCGTACACCGCCTGCTTGCCACCGTTGGTCACCAGCACCTGGCTCGCGCTGACCGCTAGCCCGGAGTCGCGCGCGGACTTGGCGGCGATTGCCTCGCGCAGCTCGGGCAGCCCGGCGGCGGGCGTGTACTTCTGGTATTTCGGAACCGCGCACGCGCGCTGAGCCGCAGCCACGATGTAGTCGGGGGTAGGGAAGTCTGGCTCGCCCGCTCCGAACCCGATGACCGGTCGCCCGGCCGCCTTGAGGGCCTTGGCCTTGGCGTCGACCGCGAGCGTGGCGGACTCGGTAATCGCCGAGATGCGATGGGAGATTCTGGACGGTGACTGGGCCATGGGCCCTATGTTCCCACGCCTGGCGTGACGGGTGGGCCTGGGCAGCGAGTCCGGCGAGCCGGGGCCGCGGGGTCCACCTGGTGGTTCGACGGCAGGCCCAGCGCCACGTACACTCGTTGCACTGGTGATGATCACCGGTGGCCCGTGCATGCCTGCACGAGCTGTCACAGGGCAGTAGCTCAATTGGCTAGAGTTCCGGTCTCCAAAACCGGCGGTTGGGGGTTCGAGTCCCTCCTGCCCTGCGAGTGCGGCCCGTGCACAGTGGCGGGCCGACCACGCTGCCAGCCGAACGGCAGCGGTGCAAGCCGGCAAGAAGTACTCAGGTGAGGACATGGCGACTCAGACGCGTGGCCCGGCCCCCGAGAGGGCCGCGAAGCCCGGCCGCCCGGCGAAACGCGACCGGACAACTCCGGTGGTGTTCGTCACGCAGGTCCGTGACGAACTCCGCAAGGTGGTCTGGCCGACCCGCAAAGAGCTGGTGACCTACACGACGGTCGCGCTGGTCTTCATCCTGATCATGATCGGGATCGTGACTGCCCTGGACTACGGCTTCACCAAGGCGGTGTTCGCGCTCTTCACCTGATCAGGCGGCTGGATACGGCCTCGGGTGCGGAGCGTGGCAGCATGATCACAGGCCGGGCCTGTGCCGTGATACGAACGCGGCCGCGCTGAGGTCAGGTCAAGAGCGCAGCAGAAGCGCAGGGGAGAAAGAGAATCGTGTCTGAGTCCGAACTGCCGCCGGACGATCCGGCGGTGCAGGAGCAGACGGCCGATGAGCCGGCCGCCGCTGCGCTGAATGACGGCGCTGCCCTGAGTGACGGCGCCGAGCCGAGTGACGGCGCCGGGCAGGCCGATGAGGAGGCCGCCGAGCCAGAAGAGGAGCTGGATCCGGTCCAGTCGTTCAAGACCGAGCTGCGGATGCTGCCAGGTGACTGGTACGTGGTGCACTCCTACGCCGGTTACGAGAACCGGGTGCGGACGAACCTGGAGAGCCGGACTCAGTCCCTCAACATGGAGGAGTACATCTTCCAGATCGAGGTGCCGACGCATGAGGTCATGGAGATCAAATCCGGCAAGCGCCAGCAGGTCCAGGAGAAGGTGCTACCTGGCTACATCCTGGTGCGCATGGACCTGACGGACGAGTCGTGGGCCGCGGTCAGGAACACGCCGGGTGTGACCGGCTTCGTGGGTCTGTCCAGCCGCCCGTCGCCGCTGAGCCTGGATGAAGTCGCCAGCCTGCTGGCGCCGGTGCCGGCCGAGAAGGCCGCGAAGAAGGCCGAAGCGGTCCGCGCCGCGGCGGTCGACTTCGAGATCGGCCAGTCGGTTACCGTGATGGACGGGCCGTTCGCGACGCTGCCGGCCACGGTCAACGAGATCAACTCCGACACCCAGAAGCTCAAGGTGCTCGTCTCGATCTTCGGCCGGGAAACTCCGGTCGAGCTGTCCTTCGATCAGGTCAGCAAGATCTGACCCGGCCCCCCGTCCCCACACAAGGCCCGCTACAGCCACGAGAAACGGAAAGACAGGTAAGACCCGCCGATGCCGCCACGGAAGAAGAAGGTCGCCGCGATCGTCAAGGTGCAGCTGAACGCGGGCGCCGCCACCCCGGCGCCGCCCGTGGGCACCGCGCTTGGCCCGCACGGCGTCAACATCATGGACTTCGTCAAGCAGTACAACGCCGCAACGGAGAGCCAGCGGGGCAACGTAATCCCCGTCGAGATCACCATCTACGAAGACCGCTCGTTCACCTTCATCACTAAGACCCCGCCCGCCCCTGAGCTGATCAAGAAGGCGGCAGGCGTGCAGAAGGGCAGCAACGAGCCGCACAAGACCAAGGTCGGGTCCATGACCCAGGCACAGGTTCGCGAGATCGCGCAGGTCAAGATGCCTGACCTCAACGCGACCACGATCGAGGCCGCGGAGAAGATCATCGCGGGCACCGCGCGGTCCATGGGCATCAAGGTCGAGGGCTGACCAGCCCCCATAGCACGTGTGGCAGGGCCAGGCGCTGGCCCGCTGACCACGACCTGTAAGAGAGGCAGGAGACAATGCAGCGCAGCAAGGCATACCGGAAGGCCGGCGAGCTCGTCGAGGCCGGCAAGCTGTACACCCCGGCCCAGGCAGTCGCCCTGGCTAAGAACACCTCCACCACCAAGTTCGACGCGACCGTCGAGGTGGCGTTCCGGCTCGGCGTCGACCCGCGCAAGGCCGACCAGATGGTCCGCGGCACGGTCAACCTGCCGCATGGGACCGGCAAGACCGCGCGCGTGCTCGTGTTCGCGACCGGTGACCGCGCCGCGGAGGCGGAGGCGGCTGGTGCCGATTTCGTCGGTGCGGACGAGCTCATCGAGCGGGTGCAGGGCGGCTTCCTCGACTTCGACGCCGTGGTGGCCACGCCCGACCTGATGGGCAAGGTGGGCCGGCTGGGCCGCATCCTCGGCCCGCGCAGCCTGATGCCTAACCCGAAGACCGGCACAGTCACGATGGACGTGGGCAAGGCCGTGACCGACATCAAGGGTGGCAAGATCGAGTTCCGGGTCGACAAGAACAGCAACCTGCACCTGATCATCGGCAAGGCGTCGTTCTCTGACCGGGCTCTGGTCGAGAACTACGCCGCCGCGCTGGACGAGGTCATCCGGCTCAAGCCGGCGGCGGCCAAGGGCAGGTACGTCAAGAAGGTGGCCATCACGACCACGATGGGCCCTGGCATTCAGGTGGACCCGGGCATGACCCGCGGCCTGACCGCCGAATTTGAGGGTGAGCCAGCCGCGGTCTGAGCCTGAGTAACCCAAAACCGTCACGAGGGGAACGGGGCCGATTCAGTCGCGGCACCCCGTTCCCCTCTCGGTTATCCGGGGTGAATCCGGCCGCGATTTTGCTGGCGGCGAGCGCGTCGCGTAGCCTGTCATTCGCCAAAGACCGCTGGTTGTCGCCGTGCCTCGCGCGGCGGCCGAAGGTCCCGGAGCACCCGGGCGGCCCGCGCAGGTGACCGAGCTAAGCCGGGTCAGTCCGGTGCCGCCCCGTGTGCCTGCGCGCGGGGCGTTTGTTGTGCTACGGGCAGCCCATGACGAAGGGAGGCCCATGGCGAGGGCGGACAAGGAAAGCACGGTCGCTGAGCTGACCGAGCGGTTCCGCAACTCGTCGGGCGCGGTGCTGACTGAGTACCGCGGCCTGACCGTGTCGCAGCTCGGCGAGCTGCGCAAGGCGCTGGACGGCAACGCGCAGTTCGCGGTCGTCAAGAACACCCTGACGAAGATCGCCGCCACCGAAGCGGGCGTCACCAGCCAGCTCACCGACCTGCTCGAAGGCCCGTCGGCCATCGCATTCGTCGGCGGTGACGTGGTGGAGGCCGCCAAGGGCCTGCGGGAGTTCTCCCGGACCTACCCGCAGCTGGTCATCAAGGGCGGTGTACTCGACGGCAAGCCGCTCACCCCGGCCGAGATCGTCAAGCTGGCCGACCTGGAGCCCAGGGAGGTGCTGCTGGCCAAGCTCGCCGGCGCGATGAAGGCCTCGCTCGCCGGTGCGGCCGCGACGTTTGACGCACTGCCGACTCAGATGGCCAGACTGCTGGCCGCGCTGGAGCAAAAGCGCGGGAACGAGGGCGGCGCCGCCGTTCCCGCGGCCACCGGACCAGGCCCTGAGGATCCGGGCGATGCCGCTGCCGCCGCGGACGCCCAGGAGAGCTGACCAGACCGAGGGCCGCAGGACCCGACGGACATACTGAAGGAAGAGGAAATATCAGATGGCAAAGCTCAGCACGGACGACCTGCTCGAGGCGTTCAAGGAAATGACGCTGATCGAGCTCTCCGAGTTCGTGAAGCAGTTTGAGGAGACCTTCGACGTCAAGGCCGCTGCGCCGGCGGCGGTGGCCGTCGCCGCTCCGGGCGGGCCTGGCGCCGCGGCTGCCGAGGAGGCAGAGGAGAAGGACGAGTTCGACGTCGTCCTCGAGGCCGCGGGCGACAAGAAGATCCAGGTCATCAAGGAGGTCCGGACCCTCACGAGCCTGGGGCTCAAGGAGGCCAAGGACCTCGTGGACGGCGCGCCCAAGCCACTGCTCGAGCGCGTCAACAAGGAGACCGCGGACAAGGCCAAGGCCGCTCTCGAGGGCGCTGGCGCCACGGTCACGGTCAAGTAGGTCGCATACGGCCGTCAGGGGGCCCGCTGCCGCCGGAAGGTGCCGCAGCGGGCCCTCCGCCTTGCTAGCCGCGCGGCGGCCGGGCTGCCCGTCGTACGGTGGTCCGCCCGCAGCCCACAGCGTGCTCAGCGGTGTCTGCCAGCGGGCCTAGCACCAAACACGTGTGGGGCGGCAACGGACGGGGCAGGAGACACCCGCCTTCGGTGGTCGCTTCGGCAGAAGGGGTGGGCTTTAAGCGGTAATCACGATTGATGCCCGCGTGACCGGAAAGTCAAACCTGCAGGTCACTGTGATCTTCGTCTCACCACACTTGGTCACAACACAACCCGCCCGGGACTTGACGTTTTGCTTCTGAGGAGCGATGCTCCATAGCAACGTGAACCTCATAGTGACGTACAGTTGACGAGCGGTGTGTCCTTCGACTACACTGCCAATTTGCGCTGCACACCAACTCGTCCTCGGTTACGTTTTCTCCAAACCCTAGCGGCCGTAGCCGCAGGGCGTTTCGCGTGCGCGCGGTGCACCGTCGGCCACAAGCTCGGAAGGACCCCTGTTGGCAGCCTCGCGCAGCGCCCCAGCAACCGCCTCTGGTCCCCGTCGTGTTTCCTTCGCTCGTATCACCGAGCCGCTCGAAGTACCCAGCCTCCTAGCCCTGCAAACGGACTCGTTTGACTGGCTCCTCGGCAACGACCGCTGGCGCGGTCGGCTCGCCGCCGAGAAGACGGCCGGGCACACGAACATCCCTGAGCAGTCAGGTCTCGAGGAGATCTTCGAGGAAATCAGCCCGATCGAGGACTTCACCGGCACCATGTCCCTGTCGTTCCGTGACCACCGGTTCGAGCCGCCCAAGTACTCCGCCGAGGAGTGCAAGGACAAGGACATGACGTTCTCGGCGCCCATGTTCGTCACCGCAGAGTTCATCAACAATTCGACCGGTGAGATCAAGAGCCAGACCGTGTTCATGGGCGACTTCCCGCTCATGTCACCTAAGGGCACCTTCATCATCAACGGCACCGAGCGCGTCGTTGTGTCGCAGCTCGTCCGATCGCCCGGCGTCTACTTCGACCGGCAGGTCGACAAGACGTCCGACAAGGACATCTACAGCTGCAAGGTGATCCCGTCCCGTGGCGCCTGGCTGGAGTTCGAGATCGACAAGCGGGACAGCGTCGGGGTTCGCATCGACCGCAAGCGCAAGCAGAGCGTGACCGTGCTGCTCAAGGCCCTCGGCTGGGACGAGGCGAAGATCCTCGAGCGGTTTGGCCAGTTCGAGTCCATGCGCGCGACCCTGGAGAAGGACCACACGTCTGGCCAGGATGACGCGCTGCTGGACATCTACCGCAAGCTGCGGCCGGGCGAGCCGCCCACGCGTGAGTCAGCCCAGGCGCTGCTGGAGAACCTCTACTTCAATCCCAAGCGCTACGACCTGGCCAAGGTCGGCCGCTACAAGGTCAACAAGAAGCTCGGCCTGTCGATGCCGATCAGCCAGGGCACGCTGACCGAGGAAGACATCGTGGCCACCATCGAGTACCTCGTCCGACTGCATGTCGGCGAGGAGGAGATGAAGGCCGGCGAAGAGATGATCCCGGTCGAGATCGACGACATCGACCACTTCGGCAACCGTCGGCTACGCACGGTCGGCGAGCTGATCCAGAACCAGGTGCGGCTCGGCCTGGCCCGCATGGAGCGGGTGGTCAGGGAGCGGATGACGACCCAGGACGTCGAGGCGATTACGCCGCAGACGCTGATCAACATCCGGCCGGTCGTGGCCTCCATCAAGGAGTTCTTCGGTACCAGCCAGCTGTCCCAGTTCATGGACCAGACCAACCCGCTGGCCGGGCTGACACACAAGCGCCGGCTGTCCGCGCTCGGTCCCGGCGGCTTGTCGCGCGAGCGGGCCGGGTTCGAGGTCCGCGACGTGCACCCCAGCCACTACGGCCGGATGTGCCCGATCGAGACACCTGAGGGCCCGAACATCGGGCTGATCGGGTCGCTGTCGTCCTACGGCCGGGTCAACGCCTTCGGCTTCGTCGAGACGCCCTACCGCAAGGTCAAGAACGGCAAGGTAACCGACCAGATCGACTACCTGACGGCCGACGAGGAGGACCGGCACGTTATCGCCCAGGCGAACGAGCCGCTCGAGAACGACGGCAGCTTCGCCAATGCCCGCGTGCTGGTCCGGCGCAAGGGCGGCGAGGTCGACCTGATCCGGCCGGGCGAGGTCGACTACATGGACGTCTCGCCGCGGCAGATGGTCTCGGTCGCGACGGCCATGATCCCGTTCCTCGAGCACGACGACGCCAACCGGGCGCTCATGGGCTCGAACATGCAGCGCCAGTCCGTCCCGCTGCTGCGGAGCGAGGCGCCGCTGGTCGGTACCGGCATGGAGTACCGTGCCGCCGTCGACGCCGGCGACGTCATCGTCGCGGAGAAGGCCGGTGTGGTCGAGCAGGTCAGCGCCGACTACGTCACGGTCGCCAACGACGATGGCACCCGGACCGACTACCTGGTGGCCAAGTTCCGCCGGTCCAACCAGGGCACCTGCTTCAACCAGAAGCCGATCGCCATCGAGGGCGAGCGGGTCGAGGTGGGTCAGGTCATCGCGGACGGGCCGTGCACGCAGAACGGTGAGATGGCGCTCGGCCGCAACCTGCTGGTCGCCTTCATGCCGTGGGAGGGCCACAACTACGAGGACGCGATCATCCTGTCCCAGCGACTGGTGCAGGACGACGTGCTCTCCTCGATCCACATCGAGGAGCACGAGGTCGACGCCAGGGACACCAAGCTGGGCCCGGAGGAGATCACCAGGGACATCCCGAACGTGTCCGACGAGGTGCTGGCGGACCTGGACGACCGCGGCATCATCCGGATCGGCGCCGAGGTCGTTACTGGCGACATCCTGGTCGGCAAGGTGACCCCCAAGGGCGAGACCGAGCTGACCCCGGAAGAGCGGCTGCTGCGCGCGATCTTCGGCGAGAAGGCCCGCGAGGTCCGCGACACCAGCCTCAAGGTGCCACATGGAGAGTCCGGCAAGGTCATCGGCGTCCGGGTGTTCACCAGGGACAACGGTGACGAGCTGCCGCCGGGAGTGAACGAGCTGGTCCGCGTCTATGTGGCGGCCAAGCGCAAGATCACCGACGGCGACAAGCTGGCCGGCCGGCACGGCAACAAGGGCGTCATCGCCAAGATCCTCCCGGTCGAGGACATGCCATTCCTCGCTGACGGCACTCCGGTCGACATCGTGCTCAACCCGCTCGGCGTGCCCGGCCGCATGAACGTCGGCCAGGTGCTGGAGACTCACCTCGGCTGGGTCGCGGCCAGCGGCTGGCAGATCGACGGTGCGGATTCCGACTGGAAGAAGCGGCTGAAGAAGATCGGCGCGGATGCTGCGGCGGCTGGCACGCAGGTGGCGACGCCCGTCTTCGACGGCGCGAAGGAAGAGGAGATCACCGG
>DASQIW010000191.1:0-15283 GCA_035631375.1 Streptosporangiaceae bacterium | reverse complement strand
GATGGGCATGACGAGAGCCTGGCTCCAGGGCAGCTGAGCCAGGCTCTCTGCGGCGTCGTGTTCACCGACGCGGTGCACTCAGGTAGCTGAGGTCACTCCATCGATCAGGCCCGCCGACCGCATCGCCGCGTCAAGCGTGGCGAGGGCAGCCTGAACGGTGTCTTCCGATGCCCGTGACCGCGCAGCCGTTTCGGCTGGCACAGCCGGGAACTCGGGCAGTGTGCCGTAGCTGCCCCACGGCGCGATACCGGCGGCGACCGCGACATTGGGCATGCCTGCCCCCGACCGGGATGGGCCGATGGCGGGCAGCGGCCGGCAAGATCCGAGGATCTGCTGGAACAACCGGTCCACGCGGCTGGCGTCGCGGACGGCCACCCGCCCAGCCCCGGGCCGGAACTGCGGGTCCTGGCCAGCAAGGAGCACGGCGGCCGCAGCGACGTGCGCCGCGGCGACGGCGGTGCCGCTGAGCGGGCCGTAGCTGGCGGGCGGGAGCCCTGAGACGATTGCTACCCCTGGTGCGCAGCAGTCCAGGCCAGGGCCGTGGTTGGCGAACCGGGGCGCGAACAGCCCATCCGATGTGGGCGGTCCCGCTATCTCGGCAGCGATGCCGCTGCCTGGCGGGAACGAGCCGAGCTGGCCAATCGCGCCAACCGTGAGCACGCCGGGCAGCGCGGCGGGGAGGGCGATCTCGCGGCCACCGTCGCCGGCAGCGGCAATACACGCGACACCTCGCTCGCGTGCCTGCGCGATCTTCGCCGCCAGCAGACCGGAGGGAACGGTCATGCCTGCAGAGATCAGCGCAATGTCGATCTCCTGCGCTATGCAGTAGTCCAGGGCCTCGATGAGGTCGCTGCACGTCCCGCCAGGGGCGATGCGGCAGATGTGCACCTCAGCGTCGGGTGCCAGGCCGATCACGCCGCTGCCGTCATCCCGCCCGGCAATCAGCACCGCTTGGTGTGTGCCAGTGCCGATCAGATCGTCGCGCCAGCTCTTGTCGTCCTCGCTGACGACGTCGCGACCATGAGCAAGCCGCTGCGCCAGATCCGGATGGGAGGCGGCAGCCCCGGTACCGATCAAGGCGATCTTGATGCCCTCGCCGCGCAGATTGGGCGGCAGCATGTCAAAGCCCATGGCGTGCGCGCCCCACGACGCCAGCGGGCGGTCGGGGAATCCGGGAAAGGTTGTCACGACTCGTTCGCACCTGACGGTGACCGGCTGGCCTTGCCGCAGGCGAGGGCGGACCACTCGGGCAGGCCAGCACCCCCGGGCCGGCTGAACCGTGAGTAGCTCCGGGGAGACAGCCGTCTCCGCCGCCACCGTTAGCCCAGCCTGGCCGTTGCTATCAGTGAACCCCATGGCCGGCATACCTCGCCCAGTCAGGCAGACCGCAGCACCCTCTACGGGGTGACCGCCGTCGTCCTCAACCTCTACCGCGATGCGGCGCAGCGCCCCGATCGGTTCCACCGAGCTGCCAGGCATCTCCTCGTGTTGCTGGCCGTCCGCGGGCACCCAGCCGAGCCGCTCGTCGGGTTCCACCGCCAGGGTAGGAATAGCGGCCAGTGCAGCGGCCCGTTGCGATGTGGTCTCGATCACTGCAATGTGCGGGAAGTCTCCTCCCGCGGAGGCCCGCCCGTTTGCGCGTACGACCGCGATCTGCGGATCCCGTTCGAGTTGACCGGCTAGCGTTCGCGCCTCGGTCGGCGGGGCGACCCCTGCCATGTATCGCTCTCGCCGGTACGCGGCCGGGTGCCGGGCTCGGCGGGCACCCGCGTTCTCTGCCGCGGAATCCCGGCTCGCTGAGTCCTTGCCCGGTTCCCTGGTCGCTCCCTGCGATGCCCGGGGCCGTGCGCCGGCTGGCTGTCTGCCCGGAAGTGCGCCGGACGACTTATCCGATGTTGTCATCGTCGTGCCTCCGCTCAGTACTGGATTGCCGCGGCGGGCGCGACGACGGCGGTGTTCGTGCTACCCGCCGTGCCGCGCCCGTCGCGGCGGATGCACCCCGTAGCCCCGAGATGCATCACGTCACAGGCCGGGAAGCGCAGGGTAGGTCCGGCGCGCCTGATGTACCTGCGTCACCACACCCGCCAGCTGGCTCATGGCGGCCCGGTACTGGTGCGCCTCGTAGAGCTGTGCCGCGACCGTGAGAGCCGGGGCCAGCTGCTGCGCCACCGGCGGGGCGGCCTGAGCGGCGGCCCGCGTCCACTGGTAGGTGTGCTGCAGCAGGGCAGCCACCTGCTCGCGACCCGGTTCGCCGGTGATCGCCGGCCATGCACCCATGCTCACCGGCGCTCCTCAGGACAGGCCAGCGTATGGCCGGACGTGGGGCCCGAACGCTGAGGGCGTCGGCCCCCAGAACGGCTGCTGCCAGTGGGCTGTGGTGACTGGGTACTGCCCCATGATCAGCGGCACGGACACCTGCGTCACGAGCTGCTGCACCTGCTGCTGTACCAGCTGCACAGCGAGAGCGATGACCTGCGGCAGGACGATCTGCTCCGCCACCGGGATGATCTGCCCGGTGAGCTGGCTGACGACCTGCTGAATCTGCTGCGGCATGACCTGGCCCGCAGTCTGACGGCTAAACGCGTCTTGCGCGCCGTAGGGCGGCTGCGGCCAGAATGACGGCTGCATGCCGTAGTGCTGGCCGAGGCCGAGCAACTGCTCCGTGCCGATGGGCGTCGGGAAGCCGGGATTGAGACCCTGCTGGTAGCCGACGCCTGGGCTCGCCAGGCCAGGCATCCCAAGGCCCTGTGCGGTGATCGTCATGGCCGAGTCCTCCTTTCGCTGCCGGGCCGCCCGTGCCGGACGTCCGGCATAGCCAGATGACTGTCCAACGCCATCGGACAGTACCGAAGTCGGCCGGCTTCTCGCAAGTGGTAGTCGCACACCCGCTCGCCGGCATGGATGCCAGTAATCTGGCGACAGAGAGCTCATGGACGATCCGCAGCCGGACGCGTTGCAGCGCCTGATCATTGACCGCATGTGGGAACTGCGTCGTTCCTACGGCGATGTCGCGCGTCGCGGCGGGCTGCCTCGCTCCACTGTCCATCACCTGGCTACGCAGCGCCGCGCCGGCCTGCCCAACCCGGCCACGCTGGAGCGGCTCGCCGCTGGACTCGACCTTCCGGTCAACGTGGTACGCGGGGCAGCAGCTGCGGCTGCAGGGCTGATCCTGGACACCGCTGCCATCGATGACCCGGATATCGAGGTGCTGGTGGCGTCCCTCGCCCGGCTCAGCCCGGCCGACAGACAGCACGTCGCCGCGCTCGTCCGTTCGATGCTCGAAGCATCGGAAACCGCATCCTAGCCTTATGGGCAGTTAGGGCTAACGGGTCCGCCAGACTTACCTAGCCGACCCCTAGCGGACGATCTCCGAGCGGCCTAGCGTGAACCGGGAACGCTAGCTGCGAAGCGTCTCAGGAGTGGTTCGTCACGCGTGTCATCCGCTGGTCCGGCACCCCGGCCGTCGTTCGCGTCCAGACCCACGAGGACGTCATTGTCGCTGTGCCCAGCGGCATTTCCCGGCACGACGTACTGGGTCTCGCCCGGTTAGTACTGAGCGGCCGCGAGTATGCCGAACTGCGCAGGAAGATCAGGCCCGCCGGATCATCGCGACGACGCGCATCCGAGGTCGGCAGCCGGGAGACTCGCAAGGCTGACAATCAGCAGTCCAGGCCCGCTCCGGCCCGCCGGCACGGGCTGAGCCTGGGGTGAGGTCGGACCCGCGCATCCTGCGTGTTATGCAGCCGCGCCGTCGACGAAGGTCACGGTATTGGCGCCGATCGCGGGAATCCGCGGGCCGGGTAGCACGATGCCGGTGAGGTTCAGCGGATCAGCTGCCGACAGGTGGGCGACCTCGCCGTTGTGTTGCTGCCGCCGGACTGCCTTGAGGACCTCGACCGCGTCCGGGTGCGCGTACTGCTCACCACTGAACCCGTTGACGAACCGGCCGCCGCGGATCGTCTCCCGCGCCTCCATCCGCCGGAACGCCCACAGGACGTCCCGCCACGGCACGGCGAGATTCTCCCTGGCGACCAGGTCCCGGAAGACAACGCCCCACCGGGCCGCGAGCTGCTGGGCGACGGCCTCGGCCAGATCGTCCCGGTCCGCATCCGCCATCGGCGGCGGCAGGAGCGACCAGCGGCCTGACGCCCCCGTGCTGGCGCGCAATCCGCGCCGCAGCCCGGCCGTCGGCGCATATCGTTCGGCGCTGCCGCGCCGCAGCAGCACCCGGACGGCCCGGAAGCCGTCGGCGGTCACCAGCCCGCGCGCGACCGCGTCCCACAGCGCCTCATCGATCTCGGATGGCAGCCGCCGGGTCAGCGTCGCCAGGTCGGTGCGGAACAGCGCCCCGTGAGCGCGCAGCGCATCGAGCACGTCCCGGGTCCGGCCGCTCGCCGGCTCGGCCGGCGTCGCGTCACCGCGCGCCGCGCGAAGCAGCCACGGCAGGTCGTCGCGCAGCGCCAGCGTGATCGGAGTGGCGCGTGAGGGGGTAAGCCCGCTCCGGCGCGGCTCGATCTCGGGCTCGGCGTCCCGCACCGACAGCCGTCCCCAGCACGCCTGGCCGGACATGCACAGCTCGTCCAGCCACTCGCGCCGGTAGCCCTCGACCCTGGCCGCGAGCACGGACCGCTCCCACGCCCCGGTGGCCAGCTCGAAGCCCTGCAGCTGCTCGATCACCGACAGCAGGCCGAACCTGCCTTCGCGCCGAGTGCCGGGCGCGACGTGCTGCCAGCGCAGCAGGAACCGCATGAAGTCCTGCGGGGTGACCGGCTCGACTTCCCGCCGCCGGCGCTGCCGCGTGTAGGCGTGAATGCGCGACAGCAGCCGCCGGGAGCAGAATTCCTCGGCGCCGCCGGGCGCGCTGAACCGGCCGCGGATAGCGAAGCCCTCGGCCTCCAGCGCCGCGAGCGCGCGGATGACCAGGGACTCGGGCAGCCCGCAGGCCGCGGCGATCGCCGCCGCGGTCGACGGTCCGCGGCACTCCAGGTGACCGCGCAGCGCGTCCGCCGCCGCGCTCTCTTCGTCGGGCGGTTCCGCGGGCACCGGGCACGGATAGTCGGGAACGGGGTTGATTCCTGGCAGCAGCGCCTGCACGGCTGGCAGCCGCTCGACCGCAGCCCAGAGGTCGCCATCGGCCGCGGCCATCGTGACGGCACGGCGGCCGGCGACCAGCTCGTCGAACCAGGGCTGCCAGGCAGCGACGGGGCGCATGACCACCAGGTTGAGCAGCAGGTCGTGCAGCTCGTGCTGATCGCGCGGGTCGGGCCTGACCTGGTCGGCGACCCGCTCGATCGCGGCCGGGTCCAGCCGGCCAAGCTCGTGTGGCTCGACCGGCAGACCGCGGCGCAGCGGCACCGCGCGGCTGCGCCGCTCCTCCAGCGGCGCGTCGTCCAGGTACGTAAACGGCCGCCCGTTCAGGATCTCGTGCGCGAGCACCGACGGTTCCGTCGTGTCCCGCACGACGACCGTGACGCGACCGGCCTCGATGCCCGCGACCAGCTGCTTCAGGCCGTCGATGTCCATGGCGTCGTGCAGGCAGTCGGCGAGCGTCTGCCGGACGAGCAGGTGGTCGGGAATCTCCATTGGACCGGGCGCGACGTTCTCCTGGCACGCGGCCAGCGTCGGGAACACCGCCGCCATCAGGTCGTCGGATTCCATCCGCTGGATCGCGGGCGGGTTCTTCCGGCCGCCACGCCAGCGCAGCACGGCGAGCGAGGTGTTGAGATTCCACCGCCAGCGGGCCGGGAACAGCGGCGCCGTGAGCACGGCCTGCCGCACCACCTCCTCGACCGTGCCGGAGGCGAGGAACTTCGGCACCCGGTCCAGCGGGAAGCTGTGCTGCGGGCCGAGGGACAGCAGGATCGCGTTGTCGCTCGCGGCGGCCTGCAGCTCGAAGTCGAACGTCACGCAGAACCGCTTCCGCAGCGCGAGGCCAAGCGCGCGGTTCAGCCGCGCGCCGAAGGGGGTATGCCCGACCAGCTGCATGCCGCCCGCGTCGTCGAAGAAGCGCTCCAGCACGATCGTGTCCATGGTGGGCAGGACGCCGAGCTGAGCGAGCGCGGCGTTCAGATAGGCAGCGATCATTTCCGCGGCGTCGTCACCGATCCCGCACTCGGCTGCCAGCCACGACGCCGCCACAGCGACGCCACCACCGGCCAGCTGCGCGGCGACCGCCGAGCGGAGCTCGCAGACTTCCTCGGACAGCTCCGCGGTCCGGCCGGGAGCCTCACCGAGCCAGAACGGCACGGACGGGGGAGCCCCCTGAGCGTCGACGACCCGGACGATGCCCGGTTCGACCCGTCGGATCCGCCAGGATGTCGTGCCGAGCAGGAACACGTCGCCGGCCATGCTCTCGATCGCCCAGTCCTCGTTCACCGTGCCGACAACGGCCTCGTCCGGGTCCGCCAGGACCCGGTAATCACCCAGCTCCGGAATCGCCCCGCCGGAAGTGAGCGCGGCCATCCGGGCGCCCCTCCTGCCGCGCAGCTGCCCGCTCACCTGATCCCGGTGCAGGTAGGCCGCCCGCCGGCCGCGGCCGGTGCGGATTCCCTCCGATACCAGGTCGGCCACGTCAGCGAAATCGTCTGCCGACAGCCGGGCGAACGGCGCCGCGCCGCGAATCAGGGCGAGCAGCTCGCCGGCTTCCCAGTCCTCCGCCGCGCACTCGGCAACCACCTGCTGGGCCACGATGTCGAGCGGGCAGTCCGGGATCAGCAGGCGGTCGAGCCGTCCGGACCGAGCCCCGCGCAGCAGGGCCGCGCATTCCACCAGCTCGTCGCGCGTGGTCGGGTAGACCAGCCCCCGAGGTACCCCGTTCCTCGTATGGTTCGATCTTCCGACGCGCTGCAGAAACGTCGCAAAGCTGCGTGGCGAGCCGATCTGGCAGACCAGCTCCACCGGGCCAATGTCGATCCCCAGCTCGAGCGAGGCGGTCGCCACCAAGGCGCGGAGGTCGCCGTCGCGCAGCCGGGCCTCGACGCGCTGCCGGCGATCCTTGGACAAGCTGCCGTGGTGCGCCGCCACCTGGCCCTCGCCGAGGCGCTCGCCGAGCTGGTGGGCGAACTGCTCGGCCATCCGCCGGGTATTGACGAACACCAGGGTGGTGCGGTGCTGCTGAACGTGCCCGGCGATCCGGTCGCAGATCTCGGCCATCTGGTCGGTCGTCGCGACCGCGCCGAGTTCCTCGCTCGGCAGCTCTAGCCCCAGATCAAGCTCGCGCCGGTGGCCGGTGTCCACGATCGAACAACGCGGGGACCCGTCGGCCTCCGACCGGTCAGGTCCGGCTCCGACCAGCAGCCTGGCGACGTCCTCGATCGGGCGCTGGGTAGCGGACAGGCCGATCCGCTGGACCGGCTGCTCGGCGACGTGCTGCAGCCGCTCGAGGGTGAGGGCCAGGTGGGAGCCGCGCTTGTTGCCCGCGACGGCGTGGATCTCGTCCACGATCACGGTCGTCGTCGCGCGCAGCATTGCCCGGCTCCGCTCCGCGGTCACCAGGAGGAACAGGGACTCCGGTGTGGTGATGAGGAAGTCCGGCGGTCGTTTCAGCATCGCGGCGCGCTCGGCCGCTGCCGTGTCGCCGGTGCGCACTGACACCCGGATGTCGGGTGCCGGCATGCCGAGCTCGGCGGCGACCTCCGCGATCTCGGCGAGCGGCCGCTCGAGGTTCTGCCGGATGTCGACCGCCAGCGCCTTCAGTGGCGAGACGTAGACCACCTCAGGCCCGGCGGCCCCAGCGGCCTCCGCACCAGCCTCGACGCTTGCCTGGTATGCCCGGTATATCCGGTCTATGCAGACGCCGAACGCGGCCAGCGTTTTACCGGATCCGGTCGGTGCCGCGATGAGCGTGTGCCGCCCGGCCATGATCTCAGCCCAGCCTGCCGTCTGCGGCTGCGTCGGCCCGGCCGGGAAGCGCCGCTCGAACCAGGTCCGCACAGCGGGGTGAAACTGGTCAAGCACCCAGCCACGGTAACCCAGGCTGCCGACATTCCACGCTCGTCGCGGAACTACGGGCGGGCTGCCTCTGTCAGCTGCCGGAGGGCGCCGGAGTCGGCGAGCTTGTTCCTGCAGGCGCCGACGGGGTCAGCGGGGCGGAGCTGGAACTGTCGGTTGGGACCGGCTCGGGCGCGGGCGTGGCAGGCGGTGGGCTGCTGGCCGGAGCCGGGCTAGTCGTGGCGGGCGGGCTGGCCGTGGCGGACGGGCTGCTGGCGGGGGTCGAGCTGATCGTGGGAGCGGGCGCGGCTGACGGCGATGCTGGCGGAGCGGTCGCCGGTGCTGGTCGCGCTGTTGGCAGCGGAACCGGGACGGGCAGGGTTGCCCGGCCGGCCGAGCGCGGGAACAGCGTGATGACCGGTAGCGGCGGCGCCGGGCTGTGCCGGGCTGCCGACGGCTCAGGTGCGGGCACGGACGCCGGCGAGGTGGTCACCTGGGCGGGCCAGATCGGCTGGCCGGCCGGATCGGCTGCTGCACTGGCCGCAGCGGCGCCTGGCGAGCCGGGGTCATCGGCGGAGCCCGCGAAGTAGACGATGGCACCGATGAGGACCGCCGCCGGGACCGCCGTCGCCGTCGCCAGCCGCACGCGCGGTGGTCCAGTCGGGCGCGCGGCAGCTGGTCGCCCGCGGTCGGCTGGCGCCCGCCGGCGATGCCGACCACGCCCCGCCTCCGGGTCCACGTCGGCGAGCCTGAACCTGTCCAGCTGTGCCTCCGCTATATGCGAGACGACTACGTTTCGGATATCCGATGGTGACTGCAGCAACGATAACAGGATGAATCAGGCATTGATGACGTTTGCGCACTGCCCGCGTCACACAGGCGCGCGTCGCCAGCTCGGCCTCTGGCCACGCCGGCTCGGTGCTGGGCCAGGCCGTCCTCGCGATCTAGGCTTGGTCGCATGTCTGGGCCGCCCAGTACCAGGTTCCCTGGTGAATCGACCGAGTACCGGCTTGCGCGCGAACGGCTGCTGGAGACGGAGGTCGAGCTGCGGCAAGCCATCGAGCGAGTCGCCGCACAGCGCCGCGCGCTCCCGCCCGGCGGCGCCGTGTCTGAGGATTACGTCTTTGAGGAGGCGACCGGACAGGGCGGATCGGTCAGGTTCTCCGAGCTGTTCGCGCCGGGCAAGGACACGCTCGTCGTCTACAGCTTCATGTTCCCGCGCTATTCAGGCGACCCCAGGCCCGGTCCGGCCGAGGGCGAGACGGCGCGCCTTCCGCTCGCCGAGACGCCGTGCCCGTCCTGCACCTCGATCCTCGATTCGCTGGACGGAGCAGCGCCGCACCTCGGCCAGCTCATCAATCTCGTCGTTGTCGCGAAGTCAGATCCGCACCGGATCGGCACCTTCGCGCGCGAACGCGGCTGGCGCCAGCTCCGGCTGCTGTCCTCGCGGAATAACCGCTACAACCTCGACTATCTCGCTGAAGACCCGGACAGCGGTCAGCGCCCGATCCTGAACGTGTTCACCCGCGATGCCGGCGGATTCCGCCACCGGTGGGCTACCGAGCTGATGTTCGCAGCCAGAGAGGAAGGCCAGGATCCCCGTCATGTCGACTCGATCTGGCCACTCTGGAACGTGCTCGACATGACGCCTGAGGGGCGAGCCGGGGCGGAGAACATTCCGGCCGGCCATTACGACTAGGCATCCCAGGGTGGTCGTGGTTGACTCTTCGGCTGAAATGGCCGAACTCGAGTTCAGCCGACGCTGAGGCCAAATCCGGACCGGCCGAATCGTGGCCGCAAATAATGGTCCGGATTATTGACACGAAGGAACATCACTCCTACCATCGCGGCAAGCGTCAGTCCTTTTGGGGGGCTCCTGACAACTAAATAACTCGCGCTGTCTACGAAGTGGGGTGGACTCATGGACAGCGGTGCGCAAGCATCCAATCAGCTTCTCGGCAGCTACATGACCCTCCGGAAGGCCATCGGCTGGATCGGCATCTGCTTGCCGTTCGCCGTGTTCCTCGGCAACTGGGTCATCTTCTCCCAGCACTCTCTGGGATGTCTCGCACCGATATCAGACAAACTGCCTGGGTCTCTGAGTGGCTATTACTACTCGCACATGCGCGACGCATTCGTCGGCGCCATGTGGGCCGCTGGCGTGTTCCTCTTCTTCTACCGGGGCCGCGACTGGATCGACCGCTGGGCAACGAACCTCGCCGGGCTGTTTGCCCTGGGGATCGCCTTGTTCCCGACGAGGGGACCAGCGAGGGTCCCGAGCAACAGCTGCAGTCCGGTGACTCCTCTGGTGGCCCAGCCGGCCCCGAATGCCGCTGCGATCAGCATCGTCCACGTCGTCTCCCTGTGCGGCTTGATGCTCATGATCGCCGTCATGGCGGCGCGGTTTACCCGCACATACTCCGACGATGAGATCGGCGCCATGACCGACGAGGAGAAGGAAATCGAGCAGAATCCGAGCCTGAAGCGCCGCAACAACAGAATCTACTGGGGTTGCGTGGCCGGGATCGTCGTCGCCGGAGCGTTCGCGCTGGCGCAGAATTTCTTCAGCGTCTCGGTCAAGGCCAACGCGCCCTGGTTGCTCTACGCGGAGACGATCGCATTCCTGGCGTTCGGCACCGCATGGTTCGTGAAGGGCCGGGCCCTGCTGGGGCTCGGCAACGCTCGCCGCACTGTTGGCCACGCTCTCGTCACTGCACGCGCGCGACGACTCGTTTCGCACCCAGTCAGCTCTCCGGTGGCCGTAGCCGGATCCGCTTCACCGGGACCCGGATTTGGCTCAGGACCTGATGATCCAGATGGTGAGCTTTAGCCGAGCCAGGAATAACCTTCTTTGCCTCAGTGGCTACCGAAGAAAATAATTCCGATGATGGTGGCTACACCGATAGCGACGACGTACATGACTACCAGCGCCCATAGGGGAGGCCATCTCTTCGAAGGACGGTCACCGTCCGTTGATTGATTTGCCTTGACCGCTGGAACCGTTGCCCGGGCTCGGTCTTGCTGAATGCTCACTAAGGGGAGTTCCTTTCGCGCGGGGAATCCTCTTCGCTGTTCGTGCAGTCATGCCTGTTAGCCGCTCACCGAGGGTCTAATGGGAAGAAGGTGCGGGTCAAGGGCGAATCTACGTGATCTATGCCACGAAACCCACGCCGGTGCATACTGGACAGATGATGCCCCCCGGCTGTATGCCGCCCGGGTTGCTTCTCGCTGACTCCCGAGTCCTCGCAAGCGAGGGATCATGGCCTCGTCACCATGGCGCTGTCAGTGCGGCAACCGGGAGGACCTTGTGAGCAGCCTGGACGTTGACATCACGGAGCCTGGCCGACCCGAGGTGCGCGAGGTGTCGGCTGGCGTCTATGCGTATGTGCAGCCCGACGGCACCTGGTGGATCAACAACACCGGCTTCCTCGTCGGGCCCCAGGGAGTCATCAGTATCGACTCCTGCTCGACCGAACGCCGGACCAGGGCCTATCAGCGCGCGATCAGCAGGGTCACGACCGCACCGGTGCGCGCGGTCGTGAACACCCATCATCACGGCGATCACACCTTCGGAAACTGCCTCTTCCCTGGCGCGGCGATCATCGGCCAGGAGCAGACCCGAGCCGAGGTCATCGCCTCCGGCCCGCCCCGTGACCTGCCCGCGTGGCATAACCCTGAGTGGGGTGAGCTGAGCCTGGACCCGCCATTCGTCACGTTCGCCGACGGGCTGGGCCTGCACGCCGGCGACCTGCGCGCGGAGGTCCGCTTCGTCGGCACGCCCGCACACACGACCAACGACTCGATCGTGTGGATCCCGGAGCGATCGGCGCTGTTCTGCGGTGACCTCATCTTCAATGGCGGCACGCCGTTCGTGCTCATGGGATCCGTCGAGGGAGCGATCGACGTGCTCGAGCGGGTCATCCGACCGCTCCCCGCGACGACGATCGTTCCCGGCCATGGACAGGTCTTCCATGACACTGCTCCTATCGACGCGACGCTGGATTACCTGCGATTCGTGCGCAACGTCGCGCAGGAAAGTCGCGCCGCGGGCGTGCCGCCGCTGCAGGCCGCGCGCGACACGAACCTCGGCCGGTTTGCCGACTGGGCAGACGCCGAGCGCATTGTCGGCAACCTGCACCGCGCCCGCGCCGAACTCGACGGCACCCCGCGTGGCGGGCCCATCGACGTTGTGGCGGCGCTGACGGACATGGTCGCGTACAACGGTGGCGTCCCGCTGACCTGCCGCGCATGAACCCGACGCGTCAGTCAGGCATTCCGGCCGACAGACCGGGTAAGCTTCGTCGCTGGTTATGTATGGGAGGCACGACGTCCAGAATCGCGACCAGGAGTGGCTGGCCGGACGCCTCCTGACCGATCGCTCCCGCTCGCTGCTGAAATGGCTGAGCGCGCGCAGGTGGCCCGCGCGTGTCGGAGCAGTTGCCGCGGTGATCCTGGCGGCAGCGCTGGCCACGTTCGCGTCGCTCGAGGTCACCCCCATGCAGACGGTGACCGTCGCCGGTCAGGTCATCAAGGTCGGCGCAGAACCGCGGCTCGGCTTCGCTGGCCCGGGCGAGGTTGACCTGTTCGGAGAGGGCCTGCCGACCGCCATCTCCTTTCCTGGTCCCGTCCAGCCCAAGCTGCAGCTCAGCCAGATCACGCTGAACAGCGAGCTCGCCAACTTCGTCCAGGGCCGCAGTCCGAGCCGCGCGGGCACTGCGCTGCGGACCGAGCTGGTCGCCGGATGGGAGCACTACTTCGCCTGGGAGACAGTGGTCGCCGCGCTGGCCGCGCTCCTTCTGGCCGGGGCGGTCGCCGGATGGCGGAGGCTCGGCGGGAAGGCGACCGGTCTGCTGCTCGTGGTAGTCCTCGTCGTCACCGCAGCGGTGAACCTGGGCGCGGTCGCGCTCACCGCCAACGGCGCCCGGAACGCTCTCCGGCACGTCAGCTCGCTGACCCAGCTCGTCGGCAGTCAGGATGTCGCCACGCCACCTTCCCCGGCGAATCGGCGCCCGCAGCCGGGGATCCAGGAGGTGGTAATAGGTGACTCGACGGCGGCGGGAGCCGGGCTACCGCAGGTAGGGCATCCGTCTGAGGCCGACAACGCGTGCGGCCGCAGTTCCCAGTCTTACGCCGTCGATCTCGCCAGCGTGAACGGCTGGCGGGCACTGAATCTAGCCTGCAACAGCGCGACGATCGCGCACGGTCTGCTGGGCCCGCAGCCTCAGGGCGGGCTGCAGATTGCCCCGCAGATCGACTCGCTCACTCAGGTGCAGAACCCGACTGTGGTCATCGTCAGCGTCGGGGCCGATGACCTGCAGTGGTCGGCCATTCTGGCTATCTGCGCGGCGACGACGCAGTGCGATAGCCGCGCCTCGAATGCGTACTTTCAGCAGAAGCTCGCCCAGTTCAGCACCGCCTACCTCCAGCTGCTCATTCAGCTCGGCAACCTGCCCGGTCACCCTCGGGTCATCATCAATCGCTACTACGATCCCTTCGGCAGCAACGTCAGCTGCATCACGCATCGTGGCCTGACAGCGGCGAAGGTTGCCACGATCAAGACCTGGCTGGCGGCCCTTAATCAGGTCCTGGCCAAGGGCGCAGTGCAGTCTGGCTTCCTGTCGCCGCAGCCCAGCTTCGCCGGGCACACGCTGTGCTCACCGCAGCCCTATGTCCAGGGCCTGGCCGATGTCGCCCCGTTCCATCCGACAGCAGAAGGCCAGCTGGCGATCGCGCTCACCGATGAGGCTGCGCTGGCCAGCCAGCCAGCGCAGTCGCAGTCGCCGTCGCCGACGCCGTCGGCGAGTTCGTTCCGCTAGCAAGCCGCCGGGTCAGCGGCTCGCCTGGAACGGCTCGAGAAGCTGCTGCCCGACGAGAACCAGGGCCGGCCGTGCCCGGTCGTCTTGCTCGACCGGTACCGGCCGGCCGACCAGGCCGGTACGGCCGGCGCCCTCGCTTCGCGCCGGGAACCGCGCGCGGCCAGCGAGCATGTCCCAGACACTGAAGACGACACCGAGGTTCACGCCCTGGTTATCGCGCGCATGGTGCAGCCGGTGGTAGGCCGGGCTGACGATCACCCGGCCGACCGGGCCGAAGGTCCAGCGGATGTTGGCGTGCTGGAGAGTCCCGATGCACACGTAGATCGTGATCAGCACCGGGGCGATCGGGCGCGCCGGCATCAGCGCCACGACAGGGAATGTCGCCAGCACGAACCCCGTCGTGTGCATCAGCGGGTGTGCCCGGAAGGAGGTGAGCACGCTCAGCTCCTCCTGGCTGTGGTGGAGCGCATGAAACCGCCACAGAAAGCCGAGCCGGTGGTCGGCGTAGTGCGCCAGCCAGTTGGCTCCGTCCATGGCCACGATCGTGAGGGGAACGACAAGCCAGGCGGGCCAGTGCCGCGCCCAGCCGAGCTCGATCCAGGGCAGATGGCTGCTGACGAGCCCAGCCGCCCCGACACTGAGCAGCGTCATCAGCGGGATCACGAGCAGGGCGTGCAACGCGAGATAGCAGACATCCTGCACATGGCCGCGGGCAAGCAGCGGACGCCGCTCCGCCGGCCAGATCCGCTCGCAGATCCCCGTCGCGACGACAAGGGCCACGAGCAGGGGAGCTGCCAACTCGGCCCGGCCGGCCGACAGCACCGTCTCCAGGCGGCCCCGCTTCAGCAGGTCAGCCACCGCGACCCAGACGATCAGGCCGGTGATCACGGCCACCACGAGTGAGGACGGCGCAAGCCGCCGCCACCAGGCCGACCGGACAACAGTCGCTCGGGGCAGCTTCAGAATCTGCATAACAGTCATGGCGAAACCCAGGTGCCTTCCGTCGAAACCCTACGACGAGCCATGTCGCGCCGCTGTTCAAACACGGCAAACCGGCCGACTGTCGGTGGCGGCTGCCAGGATGCTGGCTGTGGAACGAGAAGGCCCGTTCTGGGACGCGGTAGAAGGCAGGACCCCTCTTCCTGCGGCGGCGGCCACGCTCGGCTGGGAACCCGTGTCGATCCGCCCGGAAGAGGGGACGATCGAGGTCGCGTTCCAGGCGAGCGACGCGTTCGTTAATCCGGCTGGCGTGATCCAGGGCGGCTTCCTGGCGGCGATGCTGGACGAGACGCTGGGACAGGCGCTGGTTGCCGGGCTCAGCCCTGGCGACTTCGCGCCGACCACTGACTTGCATGTTCAGTTCCTCCGGCCGGCCCGGCCAGGTCGCCTGCTCGGGCGCGGCCGAGTAGTCCGACGCGGTCGCGAAGTCGGGTTCCTCGCGGGCGAACTGGTGAACGAAGACGGCGCCGTCCTCGCGGTGGCGACCGCAACGGTGCAGATCCGAGCTCAGATGCTCGCTCAGCGCACCTCATGACCGC